>JBFGWM010000041.1:0-15220 GCA_041588495.1 Pseudomonadales bacterium
GGGGCTGCGGAACTCGCGCAGGCAAGCCTGCGCTCAGACAGTCCTCGCCCTTTTTCCGCCGGGAGACTCCGCTCCTCGTCGCACTTTACGGGGGAAGAAAAGCGATCCAACCCCACGGATCAGGTCTAAAGACCACTTTTCCGGTAGTTTCAGGATGAAACAAAAAAAGGGGCCTTGCGGCCCCTTTTTTGATCCCGCAAGGAATCGTCAGAACAGGTCGGAGCAGGTGTCCCGCTCCATGCGCAGTTCGTCCTCGGATTCCTTCATCTTGCCCTGGATGAAATCGTCGACCTCCAGGCCCTGCACGATCTCGTAGTCGCCGTTCTTGCAGACCACGGGGTAGGAGTAGATGAGACCCTTCTCGATACCGTAGGAACCGTCGGAGGGAATCGCCATGCTCACCCAGTCGCCGTCCTCGGTGCCGAGCACCCAGTCGCGCACGTGATCGATGGCGCCGTTGGCCGCGGAAGCCGCCGAGGAGGAGCCGCGTGCCGCGATGACCTCGGCGCCGCGCTTCGCGACCCGCGGCATGAATTCTTCGCGGGCCCAGGCCTGGTCGACGAGTCCTGGCGCGGCCTCGCCGTCGACCAGCGTGTGGGTGATGTCCGGCACCTGGGTGGTCGAGTGGTTGCCCCAGATGGTCATCTTGCGGATCGAACCCGGTTCGCGACCGGTTTTCGCCGCCAGCTGGTGAATGGCACGGTTGTGGTCCAGCCGGGTCAGGGCGGTGATGTTGCGCTGGTTGATGCTCGGCGCGTTCTGGCCAAGGATGAACGCATTGGTGTTGGCCGGGTTGCCGACCACGCAGATCTTGATGTTCTTGTCGGCGACCTCGTCGATGACCTTGCCAAGGGCACTGAAAATCTTGCCGTTGTCGTGCAGCAGGTCGGAGCGTTCCATGCCCGGCCCGCGCGGCTTGGCGCCGACCATCAGGCCGACTCCGGCACCTTCAAAGGCGACCTTCGGATCGTCGGTGACCACCGTCCCGGCCAGCAGTGGGAAGGCGCAGTCGTCGAGTTCCATCTTGACCGCCTCGGTCACCTTCAGCGCCGGGGTGATTTCCAGCAACTGCAGGATCACGGGCTGGTCCTTGCCGAGCAGTTCTCCACTGGCGATGCGGAACAACAGCGAGTAGCAGATCTGGCCGGCGGCTCCGGTTACGGCAACGCGTACGGGGTCAGTCATCGGTACTTCCTCTTTGTCTGTCTCTTTGTCGGGGTCGGGATCGTCGGCAGGCGCAGCCTGCGCTGTCAAAGGCAACGGATATTAGCATAGCCCTTCCGCGACCGGGGTGAATGGAGGTGCCGGCACCATCCCTTCCGGTCGATCATTTTGCCCGATTTCATCCGGAATGAGTGTTCCAAAAAACGGTTTGATGTCAGTGGCTTGCTGGCGTTTTCATTTGAGAAGCATTCGCGGTGCGCGCTTTGTGCGCTATCCCGGAACCGGTGCAATACTGAAATTGTAAGCTTTGTTTTTTAGTCCGTTTCCGGCCCATCCCGATCTTCCCGATCGGTCCGATGTTCCGGGTGGGGACGCAGCCCTGGAGGGTTTCGGGGTGGGTCGCTTTGCGCAGCCTGCCGCGGACAAGGAAACCGAGGTTCCCGAGTCCGCCCTGACCGCCGCCGGAGTTTCCGGCCACCGGCGGATGGGTTTCCGCAACCGTGGTATCCGCACTCCAGGCCTGACCACACGATCAGAATTCGATCTTCAGCATCCGCAGCGCCCCCCCCAAACAGGCCCGCCGCCACGCGCCGGTCCGCCACCCTTTGTTTCCAGTTCCACGATCCAATCATTCAAACAACAGGAGTAAGTCGTCATGGTCATCACCTACAAGGGTTATGCAGGTCACGTCGAATCGCGCGAACACGCCGGAGTTATCTGCGGGGAAGTGCTGGGTCTCAGCGATCTCGTGTGCTTCCAGGCGTCGACGTTCGAAGACCTTGAAGCCGCGTTTCGCGACGCGATCGACAACTACCTCACGCTCTGCCACGAGTGCGGTTGCGAGCCGGAACGCCAGTCCCTCGCCGCCTGACATCTCAAAACACTTTTCATTCATTCAACAGGAGTAAGCCGTCATGGTCATCACGTACAAGGGTTATGCAGGTCACGTCGAGTCACGCGAGCACGCCGGGGTCATCTGCGGGGAAGTCCTCGGTCTCAGTGATGTCATCTGCTTCCAGTCGTCGACCTTCGAGGAACTGGAGGCCGCGTTTCGCGACGCCATCGACAACTACCTGACGCTTTGTCACGAGTGTGGTTGCGAACCGGAACGCCAGTCCCTCGCCGCCTGACATCTCAAACCTTTTCATTCAACCAACAGGAGCACGCCGTCATGGTCATCACGTACAAGGGTTATGCAGGTCACGTCGAGTCACGCGAGCACGCCGGGGTCATCTGTGGGGAAGTGCTGGGTCTCAGCGACGTCATCTGCTTCCAGTCGTCGACCTTCGAGGAACTGGAGGCCGCGTTTCGCGACGCCATCGACAACTACCTCACGCTTTGTCACGAGTGTGGTTGCGAACCCGAACGCCAGTGCCTGGCAGCCTGAGCGACCCATCCCGACAAGCATTGCCAAGGCGAGGTTAAACATATGTACATGTTCATTTCCTACAAGGGATACGCGGGCGAGATCCAGTCCCGCAAGCATGCAGGCGTGATCTGCGGCGAGGTCGTTGGCATCACCGACCTGATCGCATTTCAGTCGGCGACGTACCATGAACTCGAGGTCACGTTTCAGACGGCCGTGGAAGACTATCTCGCGGCCTGCCGGGACTTGGGCTATCAGCCGAGGCGCCACCGGATCCTGGCTGCCTGACCCCGGCCCGGGCCGGCATCGGGCTGCCACCGGCCCTGGGAGTCCGCTGGTTTGCGGTTCAGCGGGCCCGGGATGTTCGGTGTCCTATTGAACTCGCGCGGAATGCGGCACGCGGATCATGGCATCGACCGGGAAGCCCGATTCCCGGGCAAGAGCCAGCAGGCGCTGCACCTCGGCCGGGTTCGGGTCGGGGGAGCGGGCGAGTATCCACAGATATTCCCGGGTCGGGCCGCTCACGAGTGCGTGAGCGTAGTCGGAATCGACGGCCAGCACGTTGTAACCGCCGTAAAAAGGCCCGAAAAAAGAGACGTTCAACCGCCCCGTGCTGCGTGGTCCGATGAAGTAGGCCTTCCCCACGGCCTCCTTCCATTCTCCAGAATCCGGGTTGAAACCCCGGTTCACCACCGTGATCCCGCCGTCGTCACGCGCCGCATAGCGGGCGGTGACACGCTCCAGTCCCCGCTCAAAACGATGGTCGAGGCGGTAGATCTCGTACCACGTGCCCAGGTAGCGTTCGGCATTGAAATCGCTGACCGGGTGCACGCCGTCCGGGATGCCGGTGCATGCCGTGAGCGCCGCAAGCAGCAGCATGAGCGGGACGGTACGTGCGGTCCTGCAGTGCGACGGGTGGTGGTGATCCATGGCTACCATCTTCCGGATACGATGTACCTGAGGATATCCGCAATTGTCGGTCTGCACAGCCGGTCGGGGTCGGATCACCCCGGTGGTGATCGCCGCCCGGCCGCGCCTGGCGCGCCGGGTGATATCCTGAAGTAAGTCGCGCACAGTGGAGCAAGCTTCGTGGAGAACGACCCGGACCCCGGTGCCTCGCAAAAAGCCGCACATCGACGCGAGGTCCTGCACACGCTTGGCGAGGAGATCGCGCACGCGGTGTCCCATGGCGTGGGCATCGTGGCGAGCATCGTCGGTCTCGCCGTGCTGGTCGGTTTTTCGGTCCTGCACGGTGATCACTGGCATGTCGTGGCGAGCGGGATCTTCGGCGGGACGCTGATCATCCTCTACACCGCCTCAACCCTGTATCACAGCGTCACGCATCCCGAGGCCAAGCACGTCCTGCGGATCATCGACCACTCGTCCATCTACCTGCTGATCGCCGGCACCTATACCCCGTTCCTGTTGATCACGTTTCGCGAAACCTTCGGCCTGCCGCTGTTCGTCGGCATCTGGGTGCTGGCCTTTGCCGGGGTGGCGTTCAAGATCTTCGCAACCGGCAAGTTCGAGAAACTCTCCGCCGCGATCTACCTGGCGATGGGCTGGATCGTGCTGCTGGTCATCAAGCCGTTCCTGGAACTGGTGCCCACGGGGGGGATCTGGCTGACGGTGCTGGGCGGGGTGGCGTACACGGGGGGCGTGGTGTTCTTCCTCTGGGACCGGCTGCCCTACAACCATGCCATCTGGCACGGCTTCGTGCTGCTGGGAAGCATCCTGCATTACTTCGCGGTGCTGTTTTTCGTGATTCCCCGGGCCTGAGCGGGCCGAAAACCGCAGTTCGTGCGTCACCCGTCCAAGATCGCGGCCGGCCTCAGGCGGATTGGGGCGTGGCTTCCGTTGGCAGGAAGATCTTCCGGTTGGCCGGGAACAGGAAAATCATCAGCATCAGGAGTGGCGCCGCGAATTCGGTCATCTCGCCGCGCTTGGAGGATGCGGTGAGCCCCTCGACGATGATCAGCATGGCGATGATCGCCAGTACCTGGTGCAGGCGCGGGATCGGTATCGCGAAGCGGTCGACCAGGGCGGCGAAGCCGGCATTGCGGGAATAGAGCGGTGTCATCACGAACAGGTAGAGCGCGAAGACCAGGGCCACGCCCTTCGCGAAAATCAGCTTGTTGAGCTTGGTCTCGCCGATCACCAGGTTGTGCAGGTTGGTTTCTCCCTGTGCGTTGTGGGTCTCGAAGAACTTGGAACTCTCGATCCCGAGGATGCGCTGGCCCCAGGAGATTTCCTCACCCGCGCCGAAAAAGAATACCAGCGCGTAGAGCGCGGTCATGGTTACGAACAGTTTTTCTCGTGACCGGCGCAGGTGAACGGCGCGCTGCAGGCAGAGGCCCGAAAGCAGCAGCAGACCGACCACGGTGGTCCACTCGACGGGACCGTCCTCGACCACGAATTGGTGGCGGAAAAATGACTCGTCGCGGTAAGCCAGCAGTGCGCCGGCCGTCAGTACGCTGAAGACAAACCCGTAGACCAGGCGTTCCACCAGCCGTTGCCTAGCTTCCATGTTGTGCGGCCTCTTCCGACTGCGGTGCAGGGTTCCAGCCATGGGATTGCCACAGGCGCCGCCCGCCATGGTTCCACCCAAGGTATCCAAGCGCGTAGAACGCCAGCAACGGGTCCAGGAGGTAATCCCAGAGGTTTTCGGAGCCGTACAGGTCCAGGAGCCAGCCGAGGGCGGCCGCGGTCAGCACGTTGGCGATCAGGGTTCGCTGGCGGAACATGGCGAACAGGAAGATGCCGAACATGCCGAGCAGGATCCAGAACGGATGGTAGCCCCATGCGTAAGGATCAATCGGGGCGAAGCCGAGGGCGAACGGGTAGAACAGCACGGAGACGCAAGCCACCAGCCGCATCAGCCCGGCAAACTGCGCGGGCTCGTGGGGCGCGGGAAATCCGGTGCGTTGCAACAGGCCGTGAACGAGGAGCAGCAGGGTCGTCACGCTGAGGTGACCAATCAGGCTCCAGCCGTATTCCACGAGGGAGGTGCCGTGAACGGGCAGGTACCCGATCAGCACGGCGAGGCCGACCGCCAGGAATTTCGATGTGCGCTGCGCCTGGAGGCGCGACACCACCAGGATCGCGGCGTGCGCCAGCAGCAGGGTGACGCCCGCGAGTCCGAACACGGTTGCGGGCGTCATGATTCCGCCTCCCGGCCCGCGCCATCGGCCATGAGGGTGTCGTCGCCGCTGACCCGGTCGAGCCAGGCCCTATTGAAACGGACGTGCTTGATGCGTTTCTTCTGCCAGGTGTAAATCAAGTGGATGTCTCCGTTGGATGCCGGCAACAGTACCGGGTACGCGAAGTAGTGCTGGTGCTTGTATCGCGACACCTCCTCCTCGACCACGTGCACGATTTTCCAGTTCAGCCCGTTGTCGTCGGATACCGCGAGGGTGAGGTCCTCGCGCTCCTCCGGGTGGTTGTTCAGTGCGATCAGGATTTTTCCGTCCGCGAGGCGAAGCGCCGCGACTGCTGAGTTCGGATTGGGGAGGTGCGTCGGTGCCACCCCGCCCCAGTTGCCCTGTTCATCCCTCGCCAGGCGCAGGACACGGTATTCGGAGCGCTGCGCACTGCGCAGGAAGGCGACGGTGGGGTGGGAGTGCCCCGGGGCGATCTCCGGTTGCAGCGCACGGCGACCCCAGCTCAGGCGTTCCTTGCCGGTAACCCGCAGGTTGGCGTCGATGCGGATCAGTTCACCCAGCTTGCCGGCAAACTGCTGGTAGGCCGGCAGGGCGAGATCGCCGTTGGCATAATAATGGGGCCGGCCGCGCACCAGGGTGCTGAGGTTCAGGAACGGGGTGGTGCGCAGGCGTCGTGCACGGGGCCAGGTTTCGCCGTGGTCCGCGGACGTCAGCAGGTTGACCCGGCTCATCGCCCAGCCGCCCACCGAGACCGAGACCACGAACATGCCGAGTTCGCCATTGGGCAGCCAGGCAAGCACGGGGTTGCCGAGCTTGCGGACGTAGCGATTGATATCGTCGCCCAGTTCCGTCGTGGTGAGCGCGGTTCGCGGCGCAGTCCATCCCGCCAGGTCCGGATCATAAACGGAGGTGCGGATCACCACGTCGCTCGCACCTTCACGGGAACCCTCGTACCACACGGCGCGGAGTTGTCCGTCGGGAAGTTCGATGACGCTGGCGCTGTGGGCCATCCAGCCGAAATCGGCAGGCAACACGTAGGCCGAGTACAGGGGTGCCTCCGGTGTGCGCGAAGCGATGCTGGGGCGTTCCGGCACCGTTGCCCGGAGCCGGTTGTCCGGTGGTTCGTCCCGGGCCGCGTGCAGCGCCACGGCGAACACGAAAGCCTGTGTGACGAGCAGGAGGTGCCGGAATGGGGCGGCAGTCACCGTGGCGGCGGGTTCCGGGGCGGACATGCGATCCTCGTTCGTTACCGGCTGACAAAACACGCAGTTTTGCCGCGAGCGCGAATTTTAACCAATGTGACGGGGGGTCCGCCAACGGGTGGATCGGACCGGATCGCGCAGGGTTGGTCGGAGTAGCAGGATTTGAACCTGCGACCCCTGCCTCCCGAAGGCAGTGCTCTACCAGGCTGAGCTATACTCCGAACCCTTTTCCGAGAGCCAAGGCTGATGTGCTTGCGGGGCTCTCGTGCCGCAAACACCGACGGTGTCACATGTCGTCGGGAAACACCGGCGAAGCGCGTTACGAAAAATTTCCGCGTGCCATGCCTCAAGCGACCGCGGTACCGCGTCCGCGGCTGGAGTCGCTCCTGGCTGGGGCCTTCAGAAACTGCGGCTGACGGAAAATTCTGTCAACTGTTGCAGTGCGGTCCGGTACGGGGAGGCGGGCAAATACTCGAGACATGCCAGCGCCCGTTCGGACTGCCGTTTCGCGCAGGCGGTAGTGTATTGAAGTGCACCGGAGGATTCAACGGCCGCAAGCACGCGATCGAGGTCATCGAGCCCCCCCTTGCGGATCGCCTTGCGGATCAGCGCGGCCTCCGCCTCGCTGCCCTCGCGCATGGCATGAATCAGGGGCAGGGTGGTCTTGCCTTCCGCGAGGTCGTCGCCAACGTTCTTGCCCATCTCCTCCGCTGAACTGCTGTAGTCCAGGTAGTCGTCGATGATCTGGAACGCGAGGCCCAGGTGCAGACCAAAGTCTCTCAGTTGCCCGATCTGCTCCTCGCTGGCGCCGGCAAGGACCGCGCCGGCCTCCGCGGAAACCTGGAACAGCATGGCTGTCTTGCAACGGATGACTTCCATGTAGTGAGCCTCGTCCACGTCCGGATTGCGGCAATTGACGAGTTGCATGACCTCGCCCTCCGCGATCACGTTGGTCCCGTTGGAGAGGATTCCCATGATGCGCATGTTGTCCAGCTCGACCATCATCTGGAACGCGCGGGAATAGAGGAAGTCGCCGACCAGTACGCTGGGCGCGTTGCCCCACAGCGCGTTTGCCGTGGCCCGGCCGCGACGCAGGTCCGAGGTATCCACCACGTCGTCGTGGAGCAGGGTCGCCGTGTGCAGGAACTCGATGATGGTGGCCAGCTTCAGGTGGTCGCGCCCGGCCTCACCGTAGCCAAGTGCGCGGCAGGCCAGGAGCACCAGCAGCGGACGCAGCCGCTTGCCACCGCCCTCGATGATGTAGTGACCGATTTTCTCGACCAGGGGCACCTCGGAATGGAGTTGCTCCATGATGACCGCGTTCACGGCCTCGAAATCGTCGGCCACCTCTTCGAAAAAGGCGGGGCGGGAAGGCCTGGCCCGGGTCTCCGGGGCGGCGCTGCTGACGGTCATGGTCATTGCGACGGTGGTTCCTGGCGGGCGACCACGGGGTACAAGACCCGGATTTTGCAGGATTCCGCTGGGGAGTTAAATAGTTGGAGCCGGATCGGCTGATTCCGACCCGCTTGCGGCCTTGCGCGGCGTCTCGCCATCGCTTACAATTCGCGCCCCTTACGGTTT
Source organism: Pseudomonadales bacterium (assembly GCA_041588495.1). Taxonomy (GTDB): domain Bacteria; phylum Pseudomonadota; class Gammaproteobacteria; order Pseudomonadales; family JBFGWM01; genus JBFGWM01. The sequence continues at coordinate 8,475 of JBFGWM010000041.1, forward strand.
GCTTCCTGTTGATTTGCCGAGGGTTGCCACTGGGGTGGCCCGGAGCCGGGACTGGGGTATTTTCGATGTACGCGGTATTCAAGAGCGGTGGAAAGCAGCTTCGCGCCCGCGAAGGCGACAAGGTGCGGGTTGAAAAGATCGAGGCCGAAACCGGCGCGAACGTGGAATTCGACCAGGTTCTCATGGTCGCGGACGGCGCGGATGTGACCGTCGGCCGGCCGGTGGTGGCTGGTGCGAAGGTGGTCGGCGAGGTGATCGCCCAGGGCCGCGAGCGCAAGGTGCGGGTGCTGAAATTCAAGCGGCGCAAGCATCACATGAAGCGCCAGGGCCATCGCCAGTGGTTCACCGAGGTCAGGATCACGGGTATCCAGGCCGGCTGAGCGCCGGGTACCGTTTCCGGAGGAAATAGCAGATGGCACACAAAAAAGCAGGCGGCAGTTCCAAGAACGGTCGCGATTCAGAAAGCAAACGCCTTGGCGTCAAGAGGTCCGGCGGCCAGGCGGTTCTCGCGGGCAACATCATCATTCGCCAGCGCGGCACGAAATACCACCCGGGGCAGAATGTCGGTCTCGGCAAGGACCACACCCTGTTCGCGACGGCGGAAGGCACCGTCAAGTTCGAGACCCGTGGTCCGAAGCAGCGCAAGTACGTGAGTGTCGTCACCGGTTAGCGGGCCCCGGCGTCTCCGCCACGGTGCGCCTGCACGATATTCGCGACCTCTCCGAAAAGCCCCGTCCACTGGCGGGGCTTTTTGTTTTGGCAACGCCGCCGGCGCGACGGGACCGCTTCACGATTAAACTGTAACCATGAAATTCATCGACGAATCCACCATCTACGTACATGCCGGTGACGGCGGTAACGGCTGCCTGAGCTTCCGGCGGGAGAAGTACATTCCCCGTGGCGGGCCGGATGGCGGCGACGGGGGGGACGGCGGCGACGTGTGGCTGGTGGCCGACCAGGGCCTCAATACGCTGGTCGACTATCGTTACCAGCCCCGTTACCGGGCCGAGCGTGGCATGGACGGGTCCGGCCGCCAGAAAACCGGGCGCAGCGGCGCCGACCTCGAACTGAAGGTGCCCGTCGGCACCGCCGTGATCGACGAGGACACGGGCGAACTGCTGGGCGACCTGGCGCGTCCGGGGGAGCGCCTGCTGGTGGCTGCCGGCGGGCGGCGCGGTCTCGGCAACATCCACTTCAAGTCGAGCACCAACCGGACGCCGCGGCGGACCACGCCGGGTACGCCGGGTGAAACCCGCACGCTGCGTCTGCAACTCCGGGTACTGGCGGACGTCGGCCTGCTCGGTCGTCCCAACGCTGGCAAGTCCACCCTGCTTTCAGCGGTTTCCGCGGCCCACCCCAAGGTGGCGGATTATCCCTTCACGACCCTGGTGCCCCAACTCGGCGTGGTCGACGTCGGTGGTCAGAGCGGCTTCGTCATGGCCGATATTCCGGGCCTGATCGCCGGTGCGGCGGAAGGCGCGGGCCTGGGCGTCCGCTTTCTCAAGCACCTGACCCGCTGCCGCCTGCTGATGCAGGTGGTCGACCTGCTGCCGGCGGACGCCAGCGACCCGGTTGAGGCGATTCGCGAGGTGAGTGCGGAACTCGAGGCATTCAGTCCCGCCCTGGCTTCCCGCGAGCGCTGGCTGGTGCTGAACAAGGCCGACCTGCTGCCGGAGGATGCGCGCGATGCGGAGCGTGACCGGATCGTCAGCGCGGTGGGCTGGAGTGGACCCGTGTACATGATCAGCGGCTACACGGGCGAGGGCACGGAGGCATTGGTTGGTGATGCCCGTGCACGTCTCGATGCCCTGGAGCGTGAATCCGCCGACAATCCGGCGTTCGCCGAGGCCGAGGAACTGCTGCGCACCCGCGTCGACCAGGAAGTTCGCGAGCGGCTCGAGGCACAACGCAGGGCCCGGCAGGCGGAGCGCGCGGAGCAGAAGCATGCGCAGAATGATGATGATTCCGGCGACGACGGGCCGGACGTGTTCTACGTGCCCTGAGTTCGGCAGGTCCCCCGGGGACGCAGTTCGGTTACCATTGGCCCTTCGTTGGCGGTACGGCCCTGGAACAGCCCATGCAATCGAGACAACAACTGGTCGATGGCCGCCGCTGGGTGGTCAAGATCGGCAGTTCCCTGCTGACCAATGACGGTCGCGGACTCGATCGCGAGGCGATCGACGTGTGGGCGGACCAGTTGGCAAACCTGGCGCGCCAGGGCCTCGATGTCCTGCTGGTCTCGTCCGGCGCGGTTGCGGAGGGGATGGTCCGCCTGGGCCTGAGCCAGCGACCCGCCGGGATCCACGAACTGCAGGCGGCGGCGGCCGTGGGGCAGATGGGCCTGGTGCAGGCCTGGGAATCCAGTTTCCAGCGACATGGCCTGCACACTGCCCAGGTGCTGGTCACCCACGACGACCTGTCCAATCGCATGCGCTACCTGAACGCGCGCACGACCCTGCGCAGTCTCCTCAAGATGGGCATCGTCCCGGTCATCAACGAGAACGATACGGTGGTGACCGACGAGATCCGCTTTGGCGACAACGACACCCTGGCCGCGCTGGTGACCAACCTCGTGGAAGCCGAGGGTCTGGTGATCCTCACCGACCAGGCCGGCATGTACGATGCGGATCCGCGCTCCAATCCCGATGCCAGCCTGTTGCGCGAGGTTCGCGCGGGTGACGCCGACCTGGCCCGTCTCGCCACCGGCAGCACCGGGGGGCTGGGGCGGGGCGGCATGATCACCAAGGTGCGCTCCGCGGAAATCGCGGCCCGCTCGGGGGCAGTCACGGTCATCGGGCACGGTCGCGAGCCGGACATCCTGTTACGCCTGCGCAGGGGCGAGGAAATCGGCACGCTTTTCGTCCCGGAGCAGGAACCTCTGGTCGCCCGCAAGCGCTGGCTGGCCGGACACCTGCAGACCCGCGGCACCCTGGTGCTGGATGCGGGTGCGGTGCGCGTCCTGCGAGAACAGGGTCGCAGCCTGCTGGCAGTCGGGGTGAAATCCGTGACTGGCAGTTTCCTGCGCGGTGAACTGGTCGCCTGCCGCGATGCGGAGGGTCGCGAGGTCGCCCGCGGACTGGTCAACTACAGTGCCGAGGAAACCGGGCGCATTCTCGGCCAGCCCAGCGAACGGATCCGGGATATCCTGGGTTACGTGGCCGAACCGGAACTGATCCACAGGGACAACCTGGTCCTCGTGTAAGCCCCGGGACCTTCGGGCAGACTCAGCGCCCTGTGAAACGAACCCAATAAAAAAGCCGGCATTGAGCCGGCTTTTTTATTACACGTGTTTATTGCGCGTGTTTTCCGTGGCGGACATTCCGCTCCGGATCAGCCCATCGCCTTGATGCGGCGGGCGAGACGGCTCTTGTGGCGCGCCGCGGTGTTCTTGTGCAGAACTTCGCGGTCGGCATTGCGATCGATGATCGTCGTGGCCGTCCGGTATGCTGCCTCGGCCGCGGCCTTGTCGCCGCTTTCGATGGCGCTGAGCACGGCTTTGATGCTGGTGCGCACGGTCGAACGCTGTCCGCTGCGCAGAACGCGGCGCTTTTCGCTCTGTACGGCGCGTTTCTTGGCTGACTTGATATTCGCCACGGATTCGCTCCTGGAAACTGGTACCCGGGTTCAGGGACGCGGGAATATGCCGGAACCGGCGGTCGATGTCAATGTTTCCGGGGTTACCAGCCGCCGCCTCCCCCGCCGCCACCGCCGCCGCCGGAACCCCCGCCACCGCCTCCGCCCCCGCCACCGCCTGAATAGCTCGCCGCAGCCACACTGCTTTCCAGGGCGCTGCACAGGCTCGCGGGTTCGAAATGACTGCCCGAGTGCCAATGGGGCTGGTAGTCGCGGTACTGGGCCTGCCGGAGCAGGGCCTCGAACTTGTCGCCCCACACTCCGGCGCAGTCGAGCGCCACGGCGTGGGGCAGGAATCGCTCGAAAAGCTGCGGCGTGCGGTCCGGCGGATTGCGGAGTTTCAGTTCGTCGTGTTCTGCCATGAGCAGGTATTCACGGAAGCCCTCGATATGATCGAGGGTTTTCCGACCGGCGTGGGTTGGCGCCTTGAGCCATTCGTAGAACAGGCACACGAGGAGGATGCCGCCGCCCATGATGGGAATCAGCGGCCGCCCGGCGGTGCGGTCGATAAAGGTGCCTGCAAACACCACGCCCGCGGCGACACCCAGGCCAACCAGGAGCAACAGGAGCCGGCCGATCCTGTGTCCTGTCGTACGGCCACGCTCGAAGAGTTCCTCCACCGCCACGCGGATGACCGCCACGGCGATCGGAATGCCAAACAGGAACACCATCAGCGGAACCATGACCGGCGCCATGAACTGTCCCGGCTGGGAAAACAATTGTATTGCGGTGGCGAGCAGTACCAGGCCGAGTCCCGCGGCCGTCCAGCCGCCGTTAATGTGAAACTGGACGGATGCATATTCCTTCTTCAGCCGTGACCAGTGCGCTGATTTTGCCAGCTCCAGGGTGGCCTGGTTCTCCTGGGAGATGTCGATCTCGGACGCTTCCCGGAACAGCCTGGCCAGGAGTACCCGTTCGCCTGCCGCCCGGGGTGGCTCGAAATCCGCAGCTCGGACAAGGCGGGTATCGCCGTCAGCAGTCTCCTCGATCTTGAGGCAGCCCTGTACCGCGAGGCTGATCAGCGCCGTGGTGAAACAGCCCTGGTCGTAACCCATACGGCGGATATAGCGCATTGCTGCCGGTGACAGGTCATCCCGGGGCTGATAATGGGGTACCAGCGAACCGGCGGCCGGGTCGCGGCCGAAGCGGCGCCAGGCGAAAACGAAAAAAACCAGAAGTCCGCCCGTGCTCGCCGTCGACCACGGTGTGAACCAGTCACCGACCACGGCGACGGATTTCTGCAGAACGGCCCGGGACGGGTCGTGCTCAACGCTTCCGGCGGGCCATTCGACCTGTACCGAGAGTCCCTCGTAGAGGCCGAACATGGCCGTGCTCTCGAAGCGGACCCCGTCATGGATCGCTTTCGCACGGTACTTCTGCTCGCGGAATCCCGTCTTGCCGGTGAATGCCCGCCATTGTGCTGTGGCGGGATCCACTCCCTCCGGAAGCAGGATCTCGGCCCCGGCATGGTCGATGGGGAACGCCCAGTTGTTGCCGGTCACGTTCCAGTACAGGGTGTCCAGGGGGCCGTCGGGGATCACGTGGCCGTCGGTCCGGTAGGTGAGTTGGTAGGTGTAGGTTCCGGTCGGGAGGAAGTAGTTCTTGCGACCGATGTAAATCCGGGTCTGGCCTCCGCTGACCTGCTGGAACCAGTTCTCCGGTTCGCCGTCGCGGCGCACGTCCACGACCCGGAAGCCGTGCTTCCGGTCCTGGGAGTAGAGGGGCAGGTCGCGGAATATCCCGCGCCGGATCTGCTGGGCCCGCGCCTGCACGCGGATGGTCTCGGTCACTTCCAGGTCGCCGTACCCGAGAACCCGCACCACGGAATGAAAGTCCACGATCCGCTCGCCGCGGTGGATCACCGGTTCGGCGGCACCCGCGGTGCGGGCCGTGGACGGGGCGAGTACGGCCAGCAGCAGGCAGATCAGTAGACGCAGTACCGGGGACATTTGAAGCGGTCGGTTTCCTAGTTTTCCGGCAAAGTATATTCGGTTGCCAGCGGGCTGACCGTACGCCCGGCCATGCCACTATAATTCCAGTGCCCGGCTCCCGGGCAGGCAGGGGAACCCGACTGTTGGCCAGCGAAGACAATCAAGGCGCCCGCGAGGGCGGGGGACTCCTGCGTTCGACCGGGATTGTCGGCGCCATGACCCTGGTGTCGAGGGTGCTGGGCCTGATACGTGACATCGTCATCGCGGGCACCTTCGGGGCCGGAGCAGGCGCCGACGCGTTTTTCGTCGCCTTCAAGATTCCCAATTTCCTGCGTCGCCTGTTCGCCGAGGGCGCCTTCGCACAGGCGTTCGTGCCCGTGCTCTCGGAGTATCGGACCGGGCGTTCGGTCGACGAGGTGCGGCGGCTGATCAACGCGGTCTCGGGAACCCTGGGCCTCACCCTGATCCTGCTGTGCGTGGTCTGCATACTGGCCGCGCCGCTGATCATCACCCTGTTCGCGCCGGGATTTCACCAGTACCCCGAGAAGCTGGCGCTGGCGACCACGCTGCTGCAGATCACCTTTCCCTACATCTTCCTGATTTCCATGACCGCCTTCGTCGGCTCGGTGCTGAACAGTTACGGGCGGTTCGCGATCCCGGCGATCACCCCCGTGTGGTTGAACCTGTCGATGATCGGTGCTGCGCTGATCATGACCCGCTGGTTCGAGGAGCCGACCCTGGCCATGGCCTGGGGGGTGATCATCGCGGGGATCACGCAACTGGTGTTCCAGTTGCCGTTCATCCGCCAGATCGGCCTGATGCCGCAACCGGTCGTCGACTGGAAGCACGAGGGGGTGCAGCGCATCCTGAGGCTCATGGTGCCGGCCCTGTTCGCGGTCTCCGTCACCCAGATCAACCTGATGCTGGACACCATCCTGGCCTCCTTCCTGCCCACCGGGAGTGTTTCCTGGCTGTTCTACTCGGACCGCCTCTCGGAACTGCCCCTCGGCGTGTTCGGTATCGCCATTGCCACGGTGATCCTGCCCAGTTTGTCGCGCAAGCACGCACGCGACGATCCGCGGCAGTTCTCCGGCACCATGGACTGGGCGCTGCGTCTCGTGGTGCTGATCGGCCTGCCCGCAGCGGTCGCCCTGCTGGCGCTGGCGGAGCCGATCCTCACCA
>JBFGWM010000042.1:0-15180 GCA_041588495.1 Pseudomonadales bacterium
GATCGACCTGCACAATGATCCCCTGGCCCTGCAGCGCCTCAAGGAAGCTGCGGAGAAGGCCAAGATCGAACTTTCCTCGAGCCAGCAGACCGAGGTCAACCTGCCGTACGTGACGGCGGATGCCAGCGGCCCGAAGCACCTCAACGTGAAGCTGACCCGCGCCAAGCTGGAGTCGCTGGTCGAGGAACTGGTCGAGCGCACCATCGAGCCGTGCCGCACGGCCCTCAAGGATGCCGGCCTGAAGTCCTCGGACATCGACGACGTGATCCTGGTCGGCGGTCAGACCCGCATGCCCCAGGTGCAGAAGAAGGTTGCCGAGATCTTCGGCCGTGAGCCGCGCAAGGACGTCAACCCTGACGAGGCCGTTGCCGTGGGTGCCGCGATCCAGGCCGCCGTACTGTCCGGCGACGTCAAGGACGTGCTGCTGCTGGACGTCACCCCGCTGACCCTGGGTATCGAGACCCTCGGTGGTGTGATGACCCCGCTGATCGAGAAGAACACCACCATTCCGACCCGCAAGTCGCAGGTGTTCTCCACCGCGGACGACAACCAGACCGCGGTGACGATCCACGTCGTGCAGGGCGAGCGCAAGCAGGCTTCCCAGAACAAGTCCCTGGGCCGTTTCGACCTGGCGGACATTCCGCCGGCGCCGCGTGGCATGCCGCAGATCGAGGTCAGCTTCGACATCGACGCCAATGGGATTCTCAACGTGTCCGCCAAGGACAAGGCGACCGGCAAGGAGCAGTCGATCGTGATCAAGGCCTCCAGTGGCCTGTCCGACGACGAGATCGACAGCATGGTGCGCGACGCCGAGTCGCACGCCGACGAGGATCGTAAGTTCGAGGAACTGGTCACCGCGCGCAACCAGGCGGACGGCCTCGTGCACGCGACCCGCAAGACCCTGCAGGAAGCGGGCGACAAGGTTTCCGATGACGAGAAGGCGGCCATCGAAAAGGCCATCGCGGATGTCGAGGAAGCGCTCAAGGGTGAAAACAAGGACGCCATCGATACGGCGGTCCAGGCCCTGACCGAGGCCTCCTCCTCCATGGCCCAGAAGATGTACGCCGAGGCGCAGGCCCAGGAAGGCGCCGGTGCGGCAGAGGGCGCGGCGGCTGATGCCGACAAGCCGGCCGATGACGCCGTGGATGCCGAGTTCGAGGAAGTGAAGGACGACGCGAACGACCGCAAGTAAAACTTGCAACCCGCCCCCTCGCGGGGCGGGAACGGGTGGGCGTGGACTGGCGCGGGAGCGATTCCGCGTCTTTCTGCGTTAAGGGATAGGGGTCCGCAGGGACCGGATACTGGCGAGAAGAATGGCAAAGCGAGACTACTACGAGATTCTGGGTATCTCCCGGGACGCTTCAGAAGCGGACATCAAGAAAGCGTACCGGCGACTTGCCATGAAGCTGCACCCGGACCGCAACCCGGACGACAAGGAGGCCGAGGAGAAGTTCAAGGAGGTCAGCGAGGCCTACGAGGTGCTGACCGACAGCCAGAAGCGTGCGGCCTATGACCAGTTCGGTCATGCCGGCGTGGACGGCATGGCGGGTGGCGGTGGGCCGGGTGGCGCCGGCGGTTTTGGCGGCGGCAGCTTCAGCGACATCTTCGGCGACGTGTTCGGAGATATCTTCGGCGGTGCGGCCGGTGGTGGCGGTGGCGGTCGTGGCCGCAGCCAGGCCCAGCGTGGCGCCGACCTGCGTTACACCCTGGAACTCGATCTCGAGGAGGCGGTGCGCGGCACCACGGTCAAGATCCGCGTGCCCACCCTGGAAGGGTGCGACGAGTGCGACGGCTCCGGCGCACGCAAGGGCACCTCGCCCAGCACCTGCCAGACCTGCGGTGGCGTTGGCCAGGTGCGCATGCAGCAGGGCTTCTTCTCCATCCAGCAGACCTGTCCGCGCTGTCGCGGCAAGGGCACCATCATCAGTGACCCCTGCGGCAAGTGTCACGGACACGGTCGCGTCGAGGTGCACAAGAACCTGTCCGTGAAGGTGCCGCCGGGTGTGGACTCCGGCGATCGCATCCGTCTCGCCGGAGAGGGCGAGGCCGGGCCGGCAAACGGTCCGGCGGGCGACCTGTACGTGCAGGTGGTGGTTCGCGAGCACCGTATCTTTGAGCGGGACGGCAAGAACCTCTATTGCGAGGTGCCGATCAGTTTCACCGATGCCTGCCTGGGCGGTGAACTCGAGGTGCCGACCCTCGAGGGCCGGGTCAAGCTGAAAATTCCGCCCGAGACGCAGACGGGCAAACTGTTCCGCCTGCGCGGCAAGGGCGTGACCCCGGTGCGTGGTGGCGCGCCCGGCGACCTGATGTGCCGGGTGGTGATCGAGACCCCGGTCAACCTGAACAAGGAACAGAAGGAACTGTTACGCAAGTTCCGCGACGCCCTCGAGGGCAATGACAAGCATTCGCCGAAGTCCACCTCGTGGTTCGAGGGCGTGAAGAACTTCTTCGAGGACATGAAGTTCTGAGCATCGGTGCGGGCCGTCTATCCTAGGCGGCAGGCCTGAATTTTCCACGGAGCCAGTACCATGACCCGAATCGTAGTCGCCGGTGCCGCCGGTCGCATGGGCAAGCGCCTCGTCGAGGCGGTGCAGGCCGACGAACACGCGGTCCTCTCCGGCGCCACCGTGCGCCCGGAAAGCCAGTTGTACGGGCTGGACGCCGGTGACATCGCGGGCATTGGCCGCGTCGGGGTGAAGACCGTCGGCAGTCTCGACGGCGTGCTGCGCGAGAGCGACGTCCTCATCGATTTCACCACCCCGGACCTGGCCATGCGCAACCTGGATGCCTGCGTCGACGCCGGTCGCGCCATGGTCATCGGCACCACCGGGTTCAGCGACGAGCAATCAGTACGCATGCAGGCTGCCGCCGCGGACATCGCCATCGTTGCCGCGCCGAACATGAGCGTGGGCGTCAACCTGGTGTACCGGTTGCTTGAAACTGCCGCGCGAACCCTCGGCGATGATGTCGATATCGAGATTGTCGAGGCCCATCACCGTCACAAGAAGGATGCACCCTCCGGTACCGCCCTGCGCATGGGCCGGGTGGTCGCCGACACGCTGGGCCGTAATCTCGATGACTGTGCCGTCTATGGCCGGCAGGGCATCAGTGACGTCCGTGACCGCAAAACCATCGGCTTCGAGACCATACGTGCCGGTGATATCGTCGGCGAGCACACCGTCATGTTTTGCGCGGACGGAGAAAGGGTGGAGATTACTCACAAGGCCAGCAGCCGGCTGACCTTCGCCCGCGGCGCCGTGCGCGCGGCTCACTGGGTTGCGAAGCGTGCGCCGGGACTCTATGACATGCGGGACGTACTCGGCCTGTAACCGGGCGTGAACACATTTTCCACGCGGTGGAGGTGGACGCGGCGGGGTCGGGTAGCTTAAAATCCGCACCGGATCGCGGGTCGCAAGGCCCGCAAGAAAAAAGCGGGATGGAGCCTGGCTCCCTTCCGCTTTTTTTCGAGAAGTCTCCAGGTGACTGATTTCCTTGGGAGAAGGCAAATTGCCGGTTCCAGCCCTACTGGTGCTCGCGGATGGCACCACGTTTGAAGGTACCAGCATAGGGGCAGATGGCTGCTCCAGCGGTGAAGTCGTTTTCAATACCGCGATGACCGGCTACCAGGAAATACTCACCGACCCATCGTATGCGCGCCAGCTGGTCACCCTGACCTGTCCCCATATCGGCAACACCGGCATCACCGTCGAGGACGAGGAATCGTCGCGTATCTGGGCTTCCGCCCTGATCATTCGTGACCTGCCACTCGTCGCCAGCAACTGGCGCTCCGAGGGAGACCTGTCCACATATCTCGTCGAGCGCGGTATCCAGGGAATTGCCGACATCGACACGCGCCGCCTGACCCGCATCCTGCGCGAGAAGGGCGCCCAGAACGGCTGCCTGCTCGCCGGCGCGGACGCCACGGGCGCGGAAGGCCGTGCGCGTGCGCTGGAGGAAGCCAGGAAATTCCCCGGTCTGCAGGGCATGGACCTGGCAAAGGTGGTCAGCACGGCCGAGTCCTATGAATGGACCGAGGGGACGTGGGCGATCGGGTCCGGGCATTCAGCCGGCCCGGACGAACGCCCCTGGAAGGTGGTGGCCTACGACTTCGGCGTGAAGCGCAACATCCTGCGCATGCTGGTCGACCGCGGGTGTTCCATCACCGTGGTCCCGGCGCAGACGCCCGCCTCCGAGGTGCTCGCCATGCAGCCTGACGGGGTTTTTCTTTCCAACGGCCCCGGTGATCCGGAGCCCTGCGAATATGCCATCGGCGCGATTCGTGAATTGATTGCGGCGGGCGTTCCTCTATTCGGGATCTGTCTCGGTCACCAGTTGCTGGCCCTGGCCTCGGGCGCGCGCACCGTGAAGATGAAGTTCGGTCACCACGGAGCGAATCATCCGGTCAAGGTGCTGGCGGACTCCACCGTGATGATCACCAGCCAGAACCATGGTTTCGCGGTCGACGCGGACACCCTGCCGGAGGAACTGGAGGCCACCCACGAATCATTGTTTGATGGCAGCCTGCAGGGCATCAGCCGGCGCGACTGCCGGGCCTTCAGTTTCCAGGGACACCCCGAGGCCAGCCCCGGGCCCCATGATGCGGCGCCCCTGTTCGATCGCTTCATCACCGACATGCGGGCCAAACGCGAAGAAGGCGGGGCGCACTGACATGCCGAAACGCACTGACATCGAATCGATCCTGATCCTCGGCGCCGGCCCGATCGTCATCGGCCAGGCCTGCGAGTTCGACTATTCCGGCGCCCAGGCCTGCAAGGCCCTGCGCGAGGAGGGCTACCGGGTGGTACTGGTGAACTCGAACCCGGCGACCATCATGACTGACCCGAAGATGGCGGATGCCACCTACATCGAGCCGGTCGAATGGCGCACGGTGGCGAAGATCATCGAGCGCGAGCGCCCCGACGCGGTGCTGCCGACCATGGGCGGACAGACCGCGCTCAACACCGCCCTCGACCTGGCCCGCGAAGGCGTGCTGGAGGAATTCGGCGTGCAGCTGATCGGCGCCTCCCGGGAAGCCATCGACAAGGCCGAGGACCGCCAGCAGTTCGACCAGGCCATGCGCCGCATCGGCCTGGAAACCCCGCGCTCGGCGTTTGCCCATAGCATGGAGGAGGCGCTGCAGGTCCAGGCCATGCTCGGTTTCCCGTGCATTATCCGGCCGTCGTTCACCATGGGCGGTTCTGGCGGCGGCATTGCCTACAACCGCGAGGAATTCATCGAGATCTGCGAGCGCGGACTCGACCTGTCCCCGACCAACGAATTGCTCATCGACGAGTCGCTGATCGGCTGGAAAGAGTTCGAGATGGAGGTCGTGCGCGACCGGAATGACAACTGCATCATCGTCTGCTCCATCGAGAACTTCGACCCGATGGGCGTGCACACGGGAGATTCGATCACCGTCGCGCCGGCCCTGACCCTCACCGACAAGGAATACCAGCTGATGCGGAACGCGTCGCTCGCGGTGCTCCGCGAGATCGGCGTGGAAACCGGCGGCTCCAACGTGCAGTTCGGCATCAACCCCGCCGACGGCCGGATGGTCGTGGTGGAGATGAATCCCCGCGTGTCGCGCTCGTCAGCCCTGGCCTCCAAGGCCACCGGGTTCCCGATCGCCAAGGTCGCCGCCAAGCTGGCGGTGGGCTACACCCTTGACGAACTGCGCAACGAAATTACTGGCGGCGTGACGCCTGCCTCCTTTGAGCCGTCCATCGACTACGTGGTCACCAAGGTGCCGCGCTTCGCCTTCGAGAAGTTTCCCAAGGCAGACGCGGGACTCACCACGCAGATGAAATCCGTCGGCGAGGTCATGGCCATCGGCCGCACGTTCCAGGAATCCCTGCACAAGGCAGTGCGTGGACTCGAGGCCGGGCACTGCGGGCTGGACCCGATGCTGGAACCGGGCCACGAGGACAACGACGGCATCCTTCGCCACGAATTGCAGAGTCCCGGCGCATCGCGGCTGTGGTACGTCACGGACGCCTTCCGCCACGGCATGTCCCTGGAGGAGATCCACGAGCTTTCGCACATCGATCCCTGGTTCCTCGCGCAGATCGAGGACCTGGTTCGCGAGGAAGGCGAACTCGACGGCCAGGCACTGGAGTCGGTGGGCGAGGACTGGATGCGGCGCCTGAAACGCAAGGGCTTCGCCGACAGTCGCATTGCCGAAATCCTCGGTCGTACCGAGCAGGAAGTGCGCGAATACCGGGTCGCCCTCGGCCTGCGCCCGGTCTACAAGCGGGTCGACACCTGCGCGGCCGAATTCGCATCGAGCACTGCGTACATGTACTCGACTTACGACGAGGAGTGCGAGGCGGAACCCACCGGGCGCGATTCCATCATGGTGCTGGGCGGTGGCCCGAACCGGATCGGCCAGGGCATCGAGTTCGACTACTGCTGCGTGCATGCCGCGCTGGCCATGCGCGAGGATGGCTACGAGACCATCATGGTCAACTGCAACCCGGAGACCGTGTCGACCGATTACGACACCTCGGATCGCCTGTTCTTCGAACCGGTGACCCTGGAGGACGTGCTCGAGATCGTGCGTGTCGAACAACCGAAGGGCGTGATCATCCAGTTTGGCGGGCAGACTCCGCTGAAGCTCGCCAATGCCCTCGAGGCAGAAGGCATTCCGATTATCGGCACCACTCCCGACGCGGTGGATTGCGCAGAGGACCGCGAGCGCTTCCAGAAGCTCATCGAGAAACTGGAATTACGCCAACCGCCGAACGGTACGGTACGGACCATCGAGGCGGGGATCGAACTGGCCGAGCGCATCGGCTATCCACTGGTGGTGCGCCCGTCCTACGTGCTCGGTGGCCGGGCCATGGAAATCGTCTACGACGAGGACGAACTGCGCCGTTACATGCGCGAGGCCGTGGTGGTCTCCGACACCAGCCCGGTCCTGCTGGACCGCTTCCTGGACGATGCCGTCGAGGTCGATGTCGACGCGGTGAGCGATGGCGAGCAGGTGGTGATCGGCGGGATCATGGAACACATCGAGCAGGCCGGCGTGCACTCCGGCGATTCCGCGTGCTCCCTGCCGCCTTTCACCCTGGACGCCGACGTGCAGGACCGCATGCGCGTGCAGGTGGTGGCGATGGCGCGGGAACTCGGCGTGGTGGGCCTGATGAACGTGCAGTTCGCGGTGCAGAATGGCGAGATTTTCGTGCTCGAGGTGAATCCCCGTGCATCGCGCACGGTGCCTTACGTGTCCAAGTGCATCGGGGTTTCGCTGGCCCAGGTCGCGGCGCGCTGCATGGCCGGCACCTCCCTCGAGGCGCAGGGCTTCACCCGCGAGATCATCCCTGGTTTCTACGGGGTCAAGGAGGCGGTGTTCCCGTTCAACAAGTTCCCCGGCGTGGATCCGATCCTCGGCCCGGAAATGAAATCAACCGGCGAGGTGATGGGAATCGGCGACAGCTTCGCCGAGGCTTTCGCCAAATCCCAGTTGGGTGCCAGCATCGAGTTGCCCCGCGGTGGCCGCGCGTTCCTCAGCGTGCGTGACGCGGACAAGCCGGGCCTGGTCGAGCTCGGCCGCCAACTGGTCGAGCTCGGATTCGAGCTGGTCGCGACCCGCGGCAGTGCGCGGGTGATGGAAGCCGCGGGGATTCCCTCGGTGCGGGTGAACAAGGTCACCGAGGGCCGGCCCCACGTGGTCGACATGCTCAAGAACGACGAGATTTCCCTCATTATCAACACCACAGAGGGCAAGCAGGCGATTGCCGATTCGTATACCATCCGGCGGACCGCACTGCAGCAGAAGGTTTGCTATTTCACCACCCTCCAGGGGGCGCGGGCGGCATGCGAGGCGATGCGCTTCGGTGCTGGCAGCCAGGTCAGAAACCTACAGGAACTCCACGCAGGACTCGTTTGATGAACAAGATTCCGATGACCGAACGCGGCGCGGTCCGCCTTCGGGAAGAACTCAAGCGGCTGAAGACGGAAGACCGTCCGAGGGTGATCAAGGCGATCGCCGAGGCCCGCGAGCACGGCGACCTCAAGGAGAACGCCGAATACCACGCCGCCAAGGAACAGCAGGGTTTCATCGAGGGTCGTATCGCGGAGATCGAGGGCAAGCTGGCCTCGGCGCAGGTCATCGACATCACCAAGATCGAGAATTCCGGCAAGGTCATCTTCGGGGCCACGGTGGGGATCGTGAACTGCGAGACGGAGGACACCGTGTCCTACCAGATCGTGGGGGACGACGAGGCGGATATCGCCGAGAACCGGATTTCCGTGAATTCCCCCATCGCCCGTGCCCTGATTGGCAAGGAAGAGGGTGATTTCGTCACCGTGCAAACGCCGGGCGGCGTGGTCGAGTACGAGATCGACTCGGTGGAGCACCTCTGAGAGGGCTCAGCCTTCCTCGCCGGAGAAGCGGCTGACGTTGGAGAGTTTCCGGTTGGCCTGCGGGTTGCGCCGGTAGATCAGGGCCACGTGTCCGGTCCGTTGGACGACTTCCGCGCCGGTTTTCGCGCAGGCTTCAGTCATCACAGCCAGTTTCTCGTCCCGGGTCGAGGCGATTACCTGGACCTTGATCAACTCGTGGTCCACGAGCGCCCGTTCCAGTTCTTTTAATACGGAATCCGAGAGGCCCTTGTCGGCAATCCGCAGCACGGGTTTCAGGCGGTGGCCGATGCGGCGGAATTGTTTGCGCTTATCCGGTGTCATAAGGTGGACTCGTGGGCGGGTGCCGGAGGGCGCGTATTGTCCACGCTTGCAGGAATCCCGGCAAGTGCCGGGTAAAAGGTGAGACACTCGTGGCCAGATCGAAGAGCAGCGGCCGGTGGCTGCGCGAGCACCACTCGGACCCCCACGTGCTGGATGCGCGACGCCAGGGGTACCGTTCCCGCGCCGCGTTCAAGCTGCTGGAAATCCAGGAAAAAGACCGCATTTTCGCGCCGGGGATGCGCGTGGTCGACCTGGGCGCTGCGCCCGGGGGCTGGTCCCAGGTGGCGGCCGACCTGGTCGGGGACCGTGGCCGCGTGTTCGCCTGCGACATTCTCCCCATGGATCCCCTGCCCGGCGTGGAGTTCGTGGAGGGCGATTTCACCGAGCAGGCGGTTTGCGACCGGTTGACGGAGTCCCTGGACGGCGCGCCGGTGGACCTTGTAATTTCGGATATGGCCCCCAATATCAGTGGTGTGGCGGCGGTGGACCAGCCGCGCGTCATGTACCTGGCCGAACTGGCATTCGATTTTGCGGAGGCGATGCTGAAACCCGGGGGCGATTTCCTGGTCAAGGTATTCCAGGGGGAGGGATTCCCCGCCTATCTCGGGTCGTTGAAGCAGCGGTTCCGCTCCGTCCGATCCCGCAAGCCGGAGGCGTCGCGGGCCCGCTCGAGCGAACTTTACCTGCTTTCACGCGGGTTTATTGGCGGCTGACGCCGTGCTTTCGGGTGGCTTAGTGTAGTAAGCTAAAGTTAGAATTTGCGATACCGTTTCCCGATGAACGGTGTTTGCGTCGCAGTTACAGTATTGCTGGGAGCAGCCCTTTGAACGACATGGCAAAAAACCTGATCCTCTGGATGATCATCGCGGCGGTGTTGCTGACGGTGTTCAACAACTTCAACGTGCAGCAGGCGCCGCACAAGTTGGGGTACTCGGAGTTCGTCCGCGAGGTCCAGGCGGGACAGGTGACCCGGGTCATCATCGACGGATACACGATCATCGGCGAGCGCAAGAACGGCGAGCGCTTTGAGACCGTACGCCCGGCGTTGCAGGATCCGCACCTGATGGATGACCTGCTCGACAACCGCGTGATCGTCGAGGGTCGCCAGCCGGAACAGCAGAGCCTGTGGACCCAGCTCCTGGTGGCGTGTTTCCCGATCCTGGTGATCATCGCCGTGTTCATGTTCTTCATGCGCCAGATGCAGGGGGGCGGGTCCGGCGGCCGTGGTCCGATGGCATTCGGCAAGAGCAAGGCGCGCCTGCTCAGCGAGGACCAGATCAAGACCACGTTCGCCGACGTGGCCGGGGTCGACGAGGCCAAGGAAGACGTCCGTGAACTGGTTGAATTCCTGCGCGATCCCGGGAAATTCCAACGTCTTGGCGGACGCATTCCCCGCGGCGTACTGATGGTCGGTCCGCCGGGGACCGGTAAGACCCTGCTGGCCAAGGCCATTGCCGGCGAGGCCCGGGTACCGTTCTTCACCATTTCCGGCTCTGACTTCGTGGAAATGTTCGTCGGTGTGGGCGCCTCGCGGGTGCGCGACATGTTCGACCAGGCCAAGAAGCAGTCGCCATGCATCATCTTCATCGATGAAATCGACGCCGTGGGACGCCATCGTGGCGCAGGCCTGGGCGGTGGCCATGACGAGCGCGAACAGACCCTCAACCAGTTGCTGGTCGAGATGGATGGCTTCAACGCCAACGACGGCGTGATCGTGATCGCCGCGACCAACCGTCCCGACGTGCTCGACCCGGCCCTGCTGCGTCCCGGGCGTTTCGACCGCCAGGTGGTGGTTGGCCTGCCAGACATCCGTGGCCGCGAACACATCATCAAGGTTCACATGCGCAAGGTTCCGGTGGCGGACGACGTCAATCCATCGGTCATCGCACGCGGCACGCCCGGATTCTCCGGGGCGGACCTGGCCAACCTCGTCAACGAGGCGGCCCTCTTCGCCGCCCGTGCGAATAAGCGCACCGTCAACATGGAGGAGTTCGAGCTCGCCAAGGACAAGATCATGATGGGCGCCGAGCGCAAATCCATGGTCATGTCGGAAAAGGAAAAGCGCAATACCGCATATCACGAGGCGGGACACGCGATCGTCGGGCGCCTGGTTCCGGAGCACGATCCGGTTTACAAGGTCAGCATCATTCCCCGCGGCCGTGCCCTGGGTGTGACCATGTTTCTGCCCGAGGAGGACCGCTACAGCCAGAGCCGTCAATCCCTTATCAGCCGTATTTGCAGCCTGTTCGGCGGGCGCATTGCGGAGGAAATGACCCTGGGCAAGGACGGTGTGACCACCGGCGCCTCCAACGATATCCAGCGGGCTACCGAGATGGCGCGCAACATGGTCACCAAGTGGGGCCTTTCCGAGCGCATGGGGCCGCTGACCTACGAGGAGGAGGACGGCGAGGTTTTCCTGGGTCGGTCCTACACCCAGCACAAGGTGATTTCCCCGGAAACCGCCAAGCAGATCGACGAGGAGGTTCGGGAAATTATCGACCACTGCTTCAAGACTGCGAAGCGGCTGCTCGAGGAGAACACGGACAAGCTGCACATGATGGCCGAGGCCCTGATGAAGTATGAAACCATCGAGGCCGACCAGATTGATGACATCATGAACGGCAAGCCGCCGCGTCCGCCCAAGGACTGGAACGACACGGCCGGAACCGGCACCACCGGAACCGCCGACGAGGACGGCGACTCCGAGCCCGTGCAGGGCGACAAGGAAAGCGATCGCGGCTCCGGGCCCTCGGTGGGCAAACCGGCCGGAGAGCACTGACACCGGGCCGGCCCGCGGCGAACGCGGGCCGGCGTTTCATCCTCCCGACAGGAAGCGGCCGTTGTATACCGGCACTCTCCGTTGCGGCACGCGGCATCTCGACCTCGCCCGCTGCCACGTCATGGGCGTTCTCAACGTCACCCCCGATTCGTTCTCCGATGGTGGTCGCTGGTACTCGGCGGCGGAGTCCGGCGTGGCGAGACAAAAAGCGCTGGAACACGCGCGGCGCATGGTCGCCGAGGGCGCGACCATCATCGACATCGGCGGCGAATCCACGCGGCCGGGCGCCGCGGCCCCGTCGGTCCAGGAAGAGATGGACCGTGTCCTGCCCCTGGTCGAACACCTTTCCGGTGAAGTCGATGCGGTGATCTCGGTGGACAGTTCCACTCCGGAACTGATGGCGGAGGCCATCCGTCTCGGCGCGGGGATGATCAACGATGTGCGTGCACTGCGTCGGGCGGGGGCTCTCGAGGCCGCGGCCGCGGGCAGTGTCGCGGTCTGCCTCATGCACATGCAGGGCGAGCCGGGCAACATGCAGGCCGATCCCGTCTACACGGATGTGGTAGAGGAGGTCGAGCGGTTCCTCCGGGAACGGGTCGCGGCCTGCATGGAGGCGGGAATCCCGCGCGATCGCATCGTGGTGGATCCCGGCTTCGGCTTCGGCAAGACCCTGGATCACAATCTCACCCTGCTCGCTCACCTGGATCGATTCCTGGAACTCGGTCAGCCGCTGCTCGTGGGAATGTCCAGGAAATCGATGATCGGCGCGGTTCTGGACCGGCCGGTCGGGGAGCGTCTGCATGGCAGCACCGCGGTCGCCCTCATCGCCGCGATGAGGGGTGCTAATATTATCCGGGTACACGATGTCGCGCCGACGGTGGACGGCCTCCGCATGTTCGAGGCGGTGCGGAACGCGGAGTGAGCTATGAGCAGGAAATATTTCGGCACCGACGGAATCCGCGGGACGGTTGGCGAACCGCCGATCACCCCGGAGTTCGTGCTCAAGCTCGGCTGGGCGGTGGGCAAGGTTTTCGCCAGTCGTCCCAACAGCAAGGTATTGATTGGCAAGGATACGCGGATCTCGGGATATCTTTTCGAATCCGCCCTGGAGGCCGGGCTGTCCGCCGCGGGCGTGAACATCCGTCTGCTGGGCCCCATGCCGACGCCGGCAATCGCCTACCTGACGCGTACCTTCAAGGCCCAGGCCGGGATCGTGATCAGCGCCTCCCATAACGCGTTCCCCGATAACGGCATCAAGTTTTTCTCCCAGGACGGCACCAAGCTGCCGGACGACGTCGAACTGGCCATTGAGGCCCAGATTGATGAGCCGATGACTACGGCCGCGCCCGATGCCCTCGGCAAGGCGGCGCGGATTTCCGACGCCGCGGGGCGCTACATCGAGTTCTGCAAGAGCACCTTTCCGCTGGCCACCGACCTGCACGGGCTCAAGGTGGTGCTCGACTGCGCCAATGGCGCGACCTACCACGTGGCGCCCGGAGTGTTCCGGGAAATGGGCGCCGAGGTGGTGCCGATTTTCGTCAGCCCCGACGGCCTGAACATCAATGAGAACTGCGGATCCACCCACCCGGAAACCCTGCGCCAGCGGGTGGTCGATGAGCACGCCGACCTGGGCATCGCCTTTGATGGTGATGGTGACCGGCTGGTGATGGTCGACCAGAACGGCGAGGTGGTGGATGGCGACGAGATCCTGTTTGCCATCGCCCGCGACTGCAAGGAGCGTGGCGTCCTCAAGGGTGGGGTGGTCGGTACCCTGATGAGCAACCTGGGGCTGGAACTGGCCATGCAGGAACTGGGCATCCCCTTCCACCGGGCCAACGTGGGCGACCGCTACGTGATGGCGGCCCTGGCCGAACGGGAATGGTGCCTGGGTGGGGAGACCTCGGGACACATCGTCTGCCGCGGGGTGACCACCACCGGGGACGGTATCGTCGCCGCCCTGCAGGTGGTCGGGGCCATGCTGGCGCGCGAGGCACCGCTCCACGAACTCCGCGAGGGCATGCACAAGTGCCCGCAGAAGATGATCAACGTGCGGGTGCGCGAGCGTGGCGACATCTCGGCGCACCCGGATGTCAGCGCCGCGGTGGAAGCGGCGACCAGCGAACTGGCCGGCCGCGGTCGCGTGTTGCTGAGAGCCTCGGGAACCGAGCCGGTTGTCCGGGTGATGGTCGAGGGCGAGGACGAGGCCGTGGTCGATCGCATCGTCGCCGAACTTGCCGGGGTGGTGGAACGCGCTGCCGCCGGCTGACCCGTCACCGGGTTGCCAAAATTGCCCGATTTTTATAACATTCTGCGCCCGCTGAAGCGGGAGGAGTATCTGTGATGCGCCGACGCTTTGTAGCCGGAAACTGGAAGATGCACGGGAGCCGGGCCCAGGCCGCGGGACTTGCGGCATCGGTCAGGGCGGGCCTCGAGGGTTCGCCGGTGGAGGTCGTCGTCTGTCCTCCCTACCCCCTGCTGGAGACAGTGGGACGGGTGCTGGATGGCGCCGAGATCGGTTTGGGTGCCCAGGACCTCAGCGAACATCGCGAGGGTGCCTATACCGGGGAAGTCTCGGCAGGCATGCTGGCCGAGGCCGGTTGCGGGTACGTCATCATCGGCCATTCCGAGCGGCGCACCTGGCATGGCGAGAGTGATGAACTGGTTGCCCGCAAGTTTGCGGCTGCCGTGGCCGCCGGCCTGGTGCCGATTTTCTGCCTGGGAGAGACCCGGGAAGAGCGCGAGGCGGGCGAGATGGAGGCCGTGGTGGGGCGCCAGGTCGACAGCATCCTTCACAACCTGGATGCAGAGGCGGTCCGGCGTTCGGTGTTCGCCTACGAGCCGGTCTGGGCGATCGGCACCGGGTTGACGGCGACCCCGGAACAGGCCCAGGAGGTGCATGCGCTGATCCGGGGTCGGGTTGCGGAACGCGACCCCGATGCGGCACACTC
This sequence comes from Pseudomonadales bacterium, assembly GCA_041588495.1. GTDB lineage: Bacteria > Pseudomonadota > Gammaproteobacteria > Pseudomonadales > JBFGWM01 > JBFGWM01. The sequence goes on from JBFGWM010000042.1 coordinate 14,416, forward strand.
GCTGCGCATCGTGTATGGCGGCAGCGTGAAGGCGGACAATGCCGCGCAGTTGTTCGGGATGCCGGACATCGATGGTGGCCTGATCGGGGGCGCTTCCCTGAAGGCCGCGGATTTCATGGCGATCTGCCAGGCGGCGGAGTAGCCGGGGCAACCGACTGGCACCGATGCCGGTGGTTGCGGGAAAAGGGGTTGAACCTGGTTCGACGCTTTTAAAGAGTTTTGAAAGAGTAAGGTTTTGATGGAACAACTGATTCTGGTGGCCCACGTGCTGGCCTCGCTGGCCCTCGTCGTCCTGGTGCTGTTGCAGCAGGGCAAGGGCGCGGAGATGGGCGCATCCTTCGGAAGCGGCGCCTCGCAGACCCTGTTTGGGAGCGCCGGTTCGGTCGGCTTCCTGGGCCGGGCGACGGCGGTGATCGCCACTATCTTTTTCCTCACCAGCTTTGCGCTGGCCATTGTCGCGAGTCGCAAGGCCGCAGAGGTGGACGAGTTCCGCTTCCAGGTGCCGGGGTCGGCCGAGGTGGTCGAGGAGGCGGTTCCCGAAGATATCGACGAGGTTCCGGTGTTGCCCGAAGTCCCGGTCATCGAGGACGAGTTCCCCGTGCCCGCGGAATCGCCGGAGTCCGCCGGAGAATCGTCTGGCGAGGCCGGTCGGGAAAAACCGCTGATCCCGGAGATCGAGTAAGCCGGACGGCACTGGCCGCCGGGAACATAATTTGCCGAAGTGGTGGAATTGGTAGACACGCTGTCTTGAGGGGGCAGTGGCGA
>JBFGWM010000043.1:0-14921 GCA_041588495.1 Pseudomonadales bacterium
ACCGCCTCCCGGCAGCCGACGAAGCCGAAGTTCATGGTGTCGGCATAGCTGTGGCAGGTGATGTTGAACGCCTGGCCGTGCAGCGGAATCGACAGGGGATAGGCCGCCTCCATCCGCGCGCCGCGGAAATACAGCGTCTTCTCCGGTCCGGGTACGTTGGAGATCACCAGGTTGTAGGCGGGCCGCATGCGTCCGCTGGTGCCGGTCAGCAACTGCAGACCAAACGGGGTCATGATCAGCATCGAATACTGCATGATCGCCTGGCGCGACATCCCCTGCAGGTGCGCCTTCGCGCGCCGGGTCGAGTCGAGGATGGCCTGCAGGCGGTCCGACGGGTCCGCGACATCGGTGGCCAGCGAGGCCAGCATCACGCCGACCGCATTGCCGCCGCCGGGATCGTCCTTGGGCCGCACGTTGACCGGAATCATGGTGATCAGCGGCTTGTCCGGGAGCGCATTGGCATCCGCGAGGTAGCGCCGCAGGGCCGTCGACGACAGGGCCAGGATGATGTCGTTGATGGAGCCGCCCGCCTTTTTCGCGACCGCTTTCAGGCGCGGCACGTCCATCTGCTGCGTGGCAAAGCGCCGGCTGCGGCTGATGCGGCCGTTGAGGATCGAGTTCGGGCCGCGGAACGGAATCACCAGGTCGTCCCGCCCGCGCACCGCCTGGACCACGCTGAGCATGGCGCGGGCGACGTCCTTGCCGGCACCCACCTGGTCGCGCATCAGCTTGAGGGCATCCATGGCGACGGTCGAGAAACTCGGCACCGAGGCCGCCACCTTGGTATCCCGCTTGGGTGGCCGGCGGGTGAAAAACAGCGGCGTGTTGCGGTCGTCCGGATCGGTGGACAGGCTGCGCGCCATCATCTTGCTGCCGGTCACGCCGTCGATCAGCGAGTGGTGCATCTTGGTGTACAGGGCGAAACGGTTACGCTCCAGCCCCTCGATCATGTGCAGTTCCCACGGCGGCCGGTGGAAGTCGAGGGAATGGCTGTGCAGACGCGAGATGAGCACCCCGAGTTCGCGTTCGTCGCCCGGCGCGGCGAGGGCGGAACGACGTACGTGGTACTCGAGGTCGATCTGCTCCTCCTCGGTCCAGTAGTGCACCGGGTTCTTGAGGAAGTTCGGCGTCTTCAGGCGGTAATTCCACGGCGGCGCCACGTTCACCGCTGATTTCATCTCGTCGACGATGTCGCGCAGGAACGACGGGCCGGCGTCCCTGGGGAGGACAAAATGGTTGAGGCCGCCGATGTGCATCATGGTGGAGGACGACTCGCCGTACAGGAATGACGCGTCGAGGGGGCTGAGGCGCTTGGCCATGTGGATACTCCGTCCGCGGGTGGGAATTTATAAATGTAGCCGTTAAACGATCGGTAATACCAAGCGCGCGAAATGCGGGAGTTGCAGGTGCGACGCGGGCAGTCATACTTACCCGACAACCCGTTTCGGTTTCCGAGGTTTTTCATGCACTCACGCAACATTCCCGGCAAGAGCGCCGCCCTGGCCCTGGCCACCGCACTGCTGGCTCCCGTCACCGCCTTCGCCGAATCGGGCTACCCGGTGTCCGACGAACCATTCACCCGCACACTGCGCTCGATCATCCCGGAATCCCTCGAGGAGCGCGGCCTGGCCACGGGCGTGTACCAGGGGTCCCCCAAGGTCCTGGCCAACCCGGAAAAATACGCCAGCGAGTTTTACCTGACCCTCGCCTCCAACGCCGGCGATCCGATTCCCCAGGCGCCACCGCCACCCTGCGACCAGCCACAACGCACCCTGTACGACGCCGAGGGCTGCAGGATCGTCAACTCCATGTACAAGGACGTGGAAGATCCCGAACTCCGCGCGAAATACCGTGAGATGATCCGCCGCGGGCGCGACGTGTGGTTCAAGGGCACCTTCGGCGACCAGGATTACTTCGCGTTGCACGTGGGCAACGGCCTGTTCGGTGAACCGCGCTACCCGGACCAGAGCCACTGGCTGGACACCCGCAAGCGCAACGACCGCTACCGCATCTGGGGCATGATCAACGATCCCGACTGCGAGATGGGCGACGAGTCCACCTTCTGGATGGACCGCTGCACGGATCCCCACTCCTCGGGGGTACTGGGGCTGCGCAAGTACGTCAACCGCAATCCGCCCGAGGGTTTCGACCCGTTCAGAACGCCGTACCAGGAGGGCGAGATTGCCGACAGCCGCCGCTTCGTCATCGGCCAGGCCTGCGCCGTTTGCCACGTCGCCTTCGATCCCACCAACCCGCCGGCCGATCCCAACAAGCCCGCGTGGGAAAACCTGACCGGCCACATCGGCAACCAGTACACCAATAACACCATGCAGTTTTTCGGCAACCTGCCGGCCGACCACTTCGCGAAGATCATGTACCAGGGCATCGAGGTCGGCCAGGTCGACACCACCTCCGGGCACATGGATTTCATCTACAACCCCGGCACCCAGAACAACATCACCGACTTCCAGAACCGGCCGGTTTTCGAGGAGAAGATCAAGCACCCCATCACCGGCGAGATCAGCACTGCCAAGACCCGACACGTACTGAAGGGCGGGGAGGACTCGGTGGGCGAGAAACTCGCGCTGCTGCGGGTGTACCTGAACATCGGCATGTGCTTCGCCGAATGCACCGCCGACAAGTTCCCGAAACCCGGGGCGATGTTCGGCGACGACGCCATCCACCACCCGTTCCGGGTCAAGCAGTGCTACCAGGACTGCGAACCGTGGAACCAGGCGGACGCCAAGATGGACGAGATGGCGCTGTACCTGCTCGCCGGGGGACCGTTCTATCTGCGCGACGCAACCGATGTCGACGGCACGCCGGGCTCCGCGTACATCGATGACCGCCGGGTGCCGGCCGGTCGCCGCGTGTACGTGCGCGAGTGTGCGATCTGTCACTCGACCCGCGTTCCACCCGCCGCCATCCGTAGCGACCGGGACGCCCTCGAGGACTTCTACGAGGGCCACATCTTCGGGCGCGAAAAGGACTGGATCGCGGAGGTCGGGCTCGAAAAGGCCCAGTCGGCATCGTTCACCGCCAAGCACCTGCAGGAGGGTCGCCCGGCCCAGTTTGCGAAGAACGAGGTGTTCGGACAGGACTGGCTGGGCAATGACCAGTTGGTCGCCCACAACGTGCTCGGCGTGAACCGCTGCCGCTCGATGCACGGCAACCAGGTGCGTGGCGCGGTGTGGGAGGAGTTCTCCTCGGAGACCTACAAGGAACGCCCGGCGCCGGGTGGCGAGTATCCGAAGAAGATCAACACCCTGTTGCCGCTGATCGGCGGCAAGCAGTGGTGGGGCGGCAACGAGGAAATCGACGGCGGCCGCGGTTACTACCGCAACGTGTCCCTGCTCAGCATCTGGGCCCATGCCCCGTTCCTGCACAACAACACCCTGGGCCACCTGCGCAAGATGCCCGACGGCAGCATCGACTACACGGTGCGCGGGCGCATCATCATGTTCGAGGACGCCATGTCCCAACTGCTGACCTCCGACGATCCCACCGTCGAGCCACATCGTGAATTGCAGATCACCCGGGTGCCTCTCGACACCGCGCTGCCGATCAAGCTCGGCGGCAAGCCGTTTATCCCGGTGAAGGCGGGCACGCCGATCGTCGAGATCACCAGCATTGATCCCCACTCACCGCTCCACATGACCTGCGCGGACTACGTGGAGAACAAGGGCCACACGTTCGGCGTCGATCTCGACATCCAGGACAAGCTGAACCTGATCGAGTTCCTCAAGACCCTGTGATCCGCGAATGTGCCGGGACGCCGCGTGCGTCCCGGCACCCGCACGCGGTTGACCGCGGCTGGTCAAGGCAAAATAATCCGCGCTGACCCCAGCAGCATGGCCGGACCGAAGCGATGACCCACAACAGTTTTCTCCACCGCATTCTCGCGGCCGTCTCGCTGGCGCTGCTCTGTGGCTGCACGGCAACCGGCGAGTTCAATTCCCAGGCGGCGATGACCGTGGGCGCCGGCCTGGTCCAGGCTTCGCTGCTGAACGAGGACAGCGTGCGCCAGGCCGCTGCCCTGGCCGCGCAGGAACATGACGCCAAGAACCGGGTCGCCCCGCCCGACAGCCCCTACAGCCAGCGCCTCGCACGCATCACCCGCGGTCTCGAAACCGTCGACGGGGAGCCGTTCAATTTCAAGGTCTACCTCGCCGACGAGATCAACGCCTTCGCGATGGCCGACGGCACCGTGCGGGTGCATTCGGGACTCCTCGACGCCATGCCCGACGACCAGGTGCTTGCGGTGATCGGCCACGAGATCGGCCATGTCCGTCTCGATCACACCTACGAGCAGATGCGGGAGAAGATGCTCACCGATGCGGCGTTCCAGGCGGTGATCGCAACCGGGGGCACCATCGGCGCACTGACCTCGTCGCAGCTGGGGCAACTGGCCTACACCGCGGTCAACGCGCGTTTCTCCCAGGGCGACGAACTGGAGGCCGACGCCTACGCGGTACGCTTTCTGCGCCGCCGCGGCGCCGACCCGTGGGCCATGAAGCGCTCCATCGAGACCCTGCAGTCACGCTATGGGGGCGGGGGAAGTTTCCTGAGTTCGCACCCGTCGAACCAGCGACGCATCGCCAACATCGAGGCGGAGATCGAGGGGCGCTAGCCCACCCGCATCACTGGCGGACCGCCTCGACACCGCAGAATCCGGCGATCCGCTCCTGCGCATCCTGGACCGCAACGCGGTTCATGGTCCAGTCGATTTCGTGGGCGCTCCCGTCACTGAGTACCAGTTCCAGGTGCCACGAGGCCGGTCCGCCGCCGGACCCGTGCTCATACCGGGTGGCAACGCAGGTGAGGTTGCCGAGGGACGCCAGCCGCTGGCCATCCAGCAGGATCAGGCCGGTGGCGCGGTCAAAGGTCCACGCCCCCGCGCCGGTGAGGCCGCGCCAGGCACGGACCACGCGGCCCACGAAAACCAGGGGCACCAGGTACAACAGGGGCAGGCCGATCAGCAGGACCCACCTCAGCGCCGGGGGGTCCTGAATCTGCGGAGTATCCCACTGGCTCCGCACACCCAGGGTCACCATGACCAGCACGGCATAGAGAAGCAGGACCGCGGACCCGTAGCCCAGGACCTCGAGGGCCTGGGGGAGCGGGGCGGGGCGCACCTTGAGACGGGCGCCCGGTCCCTCTGCGAACAGGTAACGCCGCATCTCGCGCCCGGTCAGTGGTCGACGATATCCCGCACCACGAAGCCGAACAGCACCGAGTTGGCCTTGCGTGGCAGCGCCCGGGTCAGCATTGTGTTCATCCAGTTCAGCCAGCCGGCGACCCAGGTCCGCTTGCGGCCGAGCCTGTCGATCGCCCCGGCGACCACGCCCTCGGGCTGCGCGGTGAGGAATTTGGCCAGGAAACCCGAATAGGTCGCGAACTCGGTGTGGGTCGCTCCCGGACACATGGCGAGCACGTCGATATTGTACTTTTTGAACTCGGAACCCAGGGCCTCGGCAAGGAGCAGGTCATAGGACTTCGATGCCGAATAGGTCGCCCAGAAGGGGATACCCGCAAACCCGGCGATCGACGCCGAGAAAATGATCCCGCCGCGTTTGCGATCGCGCATTCCCTGGCCGTAATGGTGGGCGAGGATGGTGGCCGCTCGGCAGTTGACGTTCACCAGGTTGGCCTCGGCCTCGATCTTGTTGTCGAGAAACTCGCCGCTGTTGGTGAAGCCGGCATTGTTGATCAGCAGACCGATCTCCAGGTCTTTGGTCGCCTCGGCGAGGGCGGGCAGAAAGTCCGCAGAGCCCAGGTCCGCGCTGACCACGCGGGTTTCAACCCTGTAGGTGTCCTGCAGTTCCTTGGCCACCTCCTCGAGTTTCTCCGTGCGCCGTGCCACCAGCACGGTGTTCAGGCCCTTGGCGGCCAGTTGCCGCGCAAAATCGGCACCCAGCCCGGCCGAGGCGCCGGTAATCAGTACCCACGGCCCGTAGCGGTCCCTGAAATCAGTCATGCTGCATCTCTCCCGGTGCGGAGGCGGCAGACGCCGCCAAACCCTCTAAGCAAAGAACAGGATCGGGCCGGAATCAAACCCAGACGGAAAATTTGAACCACGCCGGACAATGTTCGATTATTTTACCTGATCGCTCATTCATTTCTGGGATCGGTTGCCCGCTAGGTTCAATCCGGGCTGATCGCGCTTCTGGTACCGTGATCGATCACTCACTCCTGTTTCCCATGTGCCGGCGCGTATTGCATGATCAAGATCCTGATGGTTGACGACGACTACGACGATTTTTCCCAGGTCAGGCATTTGCTAAAAAGCGCCCAGCACCGGGTCTACCATCTCGACTGGGCTGATTCGATCGAGAAAGCCGAGCAGATGCAGTTTATCGACGGCTATCACCTGCTGCTGGTGGATCATTACCTCAGTAACAACGAATTCGGGATCGAACTGGTCCGCCGCATGGAAACGAAGGGTGACCGCACCCCCTGCATACTGCTGTCCGGCCATGAAAGCATCACCCTGACACCGGAAGCCCTGCAGCTGATCAGCCGGCAGCAGGTCGGCTTCCTCAACAAGAACAACCTCGACGAGGAACTGCTGGTCCGGGTCATCGCGGAACACGCGGCGCACGCGGTCCGCGTGCTGGTGGTCGATGACAGCATCGAGGATTTCGAGGAGGTTCGCTGCACCCTAGAAAGCATTCCCCAGTACCGCTTCCAGGTCGAATGGAGTTCCTCCTTCGATGACGCGGAAAAACACATCATCGGACAACCCTACGACCTGTTCGTGGTGTCCTACCGGCTTCCCGCCGAGAACCTGCTCCGGGAAGTCAGCAAGGTGGTCGAACTGGCACCCCATCAGCCGGTGATCCTGCTTTCCCAGGATAACCGGCTGGAGCCCGACGACCACGTCATGCGCCTCATCGGGCGCGGCAACATCGGCTTCCTGTCCAAGGAACGCTTGTCCACGGACTCCCTGGGAAACCTGATCACCTTCGCCATGCTGCGGAGGCGGGCCAAGGTGTGAGCGGGTTGCCGACGGTCGTCGAACGCCTGCCGGATGCCCGCTCCATCGGGGGGAACCCGCGCAGGTCCTGCCCGCTGCCGGCGCTGCACTGGCGGGAGCACGGATCGCCATGATCAAGATCCTCATGCTCGACGACGACCACGACGACTACCTCGAGGTCCGTGACCTGCTGACCCATGCCAGCCACCAGATCTACCACGTCGACTGGGCGGAATGCATTGCCAAGGCCGAGACCATGGTCTCGTTCGAGGAATACGACCTGTTCCTGGTCGACTATTACCTGTCCGGAGAAACCGGCATCGAGTTCATGCAGCGCATGGAACAGGCGGGCAACCGGACGCCGAGTGTGCTGTTGTCCGGTCAGCGGAGCATCACCCTCGACCCCGAAACCCTGCAGCTGGTCAGCCGCCACCAGGTCGGATTCCTGGCCAAGGCCGACCTCAATGTCGACCTGCTGACGCGGGTCATCGCCGAGCATGCGGCGCACGATCTGCGCGTGCTGGTGGTGGACGACGACACCGAGGATTTCGAGATGCTGCGCTGCATGCTCGAGGGCATCGGCCAGTACCGCTTCGAAGTGAGCTGGAGCCCCTCGTTCGAAGACGCCGAGCAGATGATCTGGCGCCACCAGTACGACCTGTTCCTGATTGCCTACAACTGGCCGGGGAACGAGATGCTCGCCGAGGTGCGCGAGCTGGTGCAGATGGCGCTTCACCAGCCCGTCATCATGTTGTCACGCAGTGCGCGGCTGGATCTCGACGACGGGTTCGTGCGCATGATCGGGCGGGGCAATCTCGGTTACCTTGCCAAGTCACGATTGTCGGCCGACGCCCTCGCCAACCTGATCACCTTTGCCCTGCTGCGCGGCCGCACGAAAACCCGTGCGGTTTGACGTGCGCGCCGCCGTGGGTTAGAAACACAGGATGTCGTGACGCGCGCGAAAACCCGCTAAGTGTCCGTAATTAAAGAAAATAATAGCTTCCCAGAAGCACCAAATCCGACCCCGGTGAAATTATGAAATTGTTCGCGAGCTGCCTGCTCCTGCTGACCGGACTCCTGTCCAATGCGTCCGTCGCATCGATGGCGCCCGGTCAACCCGAGATCCAGGCGGGGAACTCGCCATTCTCGCTCAGCCGCACGCGGGTCGAGTTCGCCCGTGGTCTGGAGGCTTTCAACGAGGGCGACTACGAGCGTGCCATCGGCTTGTGGCAGCCCCTCGCGGAGGGCGGCGACCCCGAGGCGCAGTACGGTCTGGGGCTGGTCTACAGCGGGGTCAACAGCGGCAAGGTCAACGGCACCCGTTCCTTCCAGTGGTTCATGAAAGCCGCGGCGCAGAACCACGTGCAATCCCAGTACATCATCGGCCAGGCCTACGAGCAGGGCGCCGGGGTCGACAAGGACATGGAAGAGGCCCTGGCCTGGTACCAGCGCGCCGCGCAACAGGGCTTCGCGCAGGCCCAGTTTCACCTCGGTACGCTCTACCTCCAGGGTCCGGCCGACCTCCGCGACGCGGAACTCGGCGTGGCCTGGTACCGGAAGGCCGCCGAGAACGATTACATCCCGGCGCAGAATGCGCTGGGCGCCATGTACAGCGCCGGGCAGCACGTGACCGAGGACCAGGCGGAGGCGGCACGCTGGTTCCTCAAGGCTGCTCAACAGGGTGACGCCACCGGGCAGTACAACCTCGCCAACCAGTACATCTACGGCCGCGGTGTCGAGCATGACTACGACAAGGCCGCCCACTGGGTGCGTCTCGCGGCGAACCAGGGGCACGTCAAGGCACAACACTACATGGGGATCATGTACGACATTGGCCGCGGCGTGGAGCAGGATTACCGCAAGGCCGTGGGCTGGTATCGCAAGGCGGCCGCCCAGGGTTACGCCAGCGCCCAGGTCAACCTCGGCACCCTGTATGCCCAGGGACTCGGGGTGCCCCGGGATATCGTCCTCGCCTACATGTGGTTCGACCTCGCCGCCCGCCATGGCAAGGACACCGCGGTCAGCAACCGCGACGAGGTCCGTGAGCAGATGAGCCGCAATGAAGTGCGCGAGGCAAAGAAACTCGCCAAGTTCTGGATCGACAAGCGCAAGCACCTGCTCCAGTAACCAAACCCGGGCGACGCAAAGCCTTTCCCGACCGCGGTGCGCTGGCAAAGCCCGGCGTGTGTTCTTATAATCCCGCGCTGATTTCGCGTGGATCGCGCACCGTCCCGGTGCCCGGTCACGACAGGACCCGCCATGCCCAACATTACCCTGCCCGACGGCACGGTCCGGGAATATCCCGAACCCGTCACCGTGATGGAAGTCGCCGAGTCGATCGGTGCGGGCCTCGCCCGTGCCACCCTGGCCGGCAAGGTCGACGGCCGCCTGGTGGACGCCTCCCAGCGCATCGACGACGACGCCGAACTGAGCATCGTCACCGAACGGGACCCGGAAGGCATCGAAATCCTGCGCCACAGTTGCGCGCACCTGCTGGCCATGGCGGTGAAGCAGTTGTTTCCCGCCGCCCAGGTCACCATCGGCCCGGTGATCGAGGACGGCTTCTACTACGACTTCGCCTTTGAGCGCCCCTTCACCCCCGAGGACCTCGAGCAAATCGAGGCGCGCATGGTGGAACTGGCGAAAAAGGATTTCCCGGTCAGCCGCTCCATCCTGTCCCGCGAGGAGGCCATCCGGCTGTTTGAGGGCATGGACGAGGCGTACAAGGTCCACATCATCCGTGACATTCCCGGCGAGGAGGACCTGTCCTTCTACCGCCAGGGCGATTTCATCGACCTGTGCCGCGGCCCGCACATTCCGTCGACCGGCAGGCTCAAGGCGTTCCGCCTGACCAAGGTGGCCGGGGCGTACTGGCGCGGTGACTCGAAGAACGAGATGCTGCAGCGCATCTACGGCACCTGCTGGCCGGACAAAAAGCAGCTCAAGGCCTACCTCCACCGCCTCGAGGAGGCGGAGAAGCGCGACCACCGCAAGCTCGGCAAGCGCCTCGACCTCTTTCATTTCCAGGAAGAGGCACCGGGCATGGTGTTCTGGCACGATCACGGCTGGACCATCTACCGCACCATCGAGGACTACATCCGCCGTCGCCTGCGCGAACACGATTACGTGGAAGTGCGCACGCCGCAGGTGGTCGACCGCAGCCTGTGGGAGAAATCGGGCCACTGGGACAAGTTCGGCGACGCCATGTTCTGCACCAGTTCGGAAAGCCACGACTACGCGGTGAAACCGATGAACTGCCCCTGCCACGTGCAGATCTACAACCAGGGCCTGAAGAGCTACCGGGACCTGCCCATTCGCATGGCCGAATTCGGCTCCTGCCACCGCAACGAGCCCTCCGGAACCCTGCACGGACTGTTGCGGGTACGTGGATTCACCCAGGACGATGCCCACATCTTCTGCGCCCAGGAGCAGATCCAGGACGAGGTCTCCCACTTCATCGACCTGCTGTTCAGCGTGTACCGGGACTTCGGCTTCGACGACGTGATCGTCAAGTTCTCCACCCGGCCCGACGAGCGGGTCGGCAGCGACGCGGTCTGGGACCGCGCCGAGGAGGCCCTGGAGCAATCCCTGAAGCTGAAGGAACTGGAATACGACGTACAGCCCGGGGAGGGCGCCTTCTACGGCCCCAAGATCGAATTCTCCCTGCGCGACTGCATCGGGCGGGTCTGGCAGCTGGGCACCATCCAGCTGGATTTCTCCATGCCCGACCGCCTCGGCGCCCAGTTCGTGGACGAATCCGGGGAGCGCCAGACCCCGGTCATGCTGCACCGCGCGATCCTCGGTTCCATGGAGCGATTCATCGGAATTCTGATCGAACAGTTCGCCGGCGAGCTGCCCCTGTGGCTGGCCCCGGTACAGGCCGTGGTGCTGAATATCACCGATCACCAGGCCGAATATGCACGAAAAATCAAAGAAACCTTGCTAAACAATGGTTTCCGGGTCCAATCGGACTTGAGAAATGAGAAGATCGGCTTTAAAATCCGCGAGCACACTCTCCTGAAGGTTCCGTACCAGTTGGTGATCGGCGACAGGGAAATGGATTCCGGTACTGTTGCCGTGCGCTTGCGTGGTGGAAAGGACCTTGGCGGCATGCCCGTCGAGGAATTGATGGAGAGAATGCGCAAGGAAGTTGCGCAACTTGGCCGAGCTGAAGTGGAGAACTGAGCATAAAGCGGGATATGAGAAGGGAGCGGGTCAAAGAAACCCCTCCAATTAACGAGCACATCGAGGCGGATCCGATTCGCCTGATCAATGCAGATGGAAGCCAGGCTGGAATCGTTTCCCTCGCGGAAGCCATGGAGGTCGCGACCGAAGCGGAGCTCGACTTGGTTCTGATCTCGCCGGAAGCCGATCCTCCGGTCTGCCGGATCATGGATTACGGAAAGCACATCTTCGAACAGAAGAAGCAACGTAACCTGGCCCGGAAAAAGCAGAAGCAGACGCACGTCAAGGAAATCAAATTTCGTCCAGGGACGGAAGAAGGGGACTATCAGGTCAAACTACGCAACCTGATACGGTTCCTTACGGACGGGGACAAGGCCAAGGTCACCCTGCGCTTCAGAGGCAGGGAGATGGCCCACCAGGAACTCGGCCTGAAACTCCTGCATCGGGTCCGCGAAGACCTCGCCGAATACGGCGTCGTCGAGCAGGAACCGAAAATGGAGGGCAGGCAGATGGTCATGGTGCTGAGCCCCGGAAAGAAAAAGTAGCGAATCGCGCTACCGTGCGGCGAATGCCGCACCCCATAACATTGTCCAATTGCGGAGTGGAAAGCTATGCCCAAGATCAAGACGAATCGCGGGGCTGCGAAACGGTTCAAGAAAACCGCCAACGGTTTTCGCCACAAGCAGTCTTTTAAGAACCATATCCTCACCAAGAAGAGCACGAAGCGGAAACGCCAGTTGCGTGCCCACAAGGAACTCGCCGCCGGCGATGCCAAGCTTGTGGAACGCATGCTGCCCGGCGCCTGAACGGCACCGGTATTTTCGTAATTCGTACATCGACTGAAAGAGATTTCCCAGGAGGATTGCCATGCCCCGCGTAAAACGTGGTGTGACCGCCCATAAGCGGCACAAGAAAGTACTCAAGCAGGCCAAGGGCTATTACGGCGCGCGTTCCCGCGTGTTCCGCGTCGCCAAGCAGGCCGTCATCAAGGCCGACCAGTACGCCTACCGTGACCGGCGCCAGCGGAAACGCCAGATGCGCCAGTTGTGGATCGCGCGCATCAATGCCGGCGCGCGCCTGCACGGGCTCAGCTATTCGCGCATGATCAACGGACTCAAGAAAGCCGAGATCGAAGTCGACCGCAAGGTGCTTGCCGACCTCGCGATGGACGAGCCGGAAGCGTTTGCGGCCCTTGCGCAGGAAGCGAAGGCGGCCCTGGAAGCCTGAGGCCGCGGCTCCGCCCGGGGCCGCCCATCGTCGCTTCGAACAGCAGGGGAAGGTTTCTCGCGAACCTTCCCCTGCGGCGTTTTTGTGATAACTTTTCCGGCGGGTTGAAGGCTCTGGGAAAACCATGCAGACGGCAGAACTCGAGTCCCTGGTCAGTACGGCGAAAGACGAGATTCTCGGCGCCCGCGAGGAAGCCGCGCTCGAGCAGTTGCGCGTCCACTACCTCGGCAAGAAGGGCGCCCTGACCGGTTTTCTGCGCAACCTCGGCAAGCTCCCCCCCGAAGAACGCCCCGGAGCGGGCGCGGCCATCAACGATGCGAAGCAGTCCGTCCAGGAAGCCATCGACGCACGTCGTCAGCAGCTGCAGTCGGATGCGCTCGAACAACGCCTGCGCGAGGAGGTCATCGATGTCACGCTCCCCGGGCGTGGCGAGGAGACCGGCAGCCTGCATCCGATCACGCGGACCATGGAGCGCATCGAGGAACTGTTCGCGGGCATGGGCTACGACGTTGCCGAGGGCCCCGAGATCGAGGACGACTATCACAACTTCGAGGCGCTCAACATTCCCGCCCATCACCCGGCACGGGCCATGCACGACACGTTCTATGTCGAGGGGGGCATGCTGCTCCGCACCCATACCTCTCCGGTGCAGGTACGGGTCATGGAGGAGCAGAAGCCGCCGATCCGCGTCATCTGCCCGGGGCGCGTTTATCGCTGCGACTCCGACCTGACCCACACGCCCATGTTCCACCAGGTCGAGGGCCTGCTGGTCGATCGCAACGTCAGCTTCCCGGAACTCAAGGGCACGGTCGAGGAATTCCTGCGCGCGTTCTTCGAGAAAGACGCCCCGGTACGCTTCCGTCCTTCCTACTTCCCGTTCACCGAACCGTCCGCCGAGGTCGACATCGGTTGCGTCATCTGTGCGGGGGAGGGCTGCCGGGTCTGCAAGCACACCGGGTGGTTGGAGATCATGGGCTGCGGCATGGTGCACCCGAACGTGTTCGAGCACTCCGGTGTCGATCCCGAGACCTACACCGGCTTTGCGTTCGGCATGGGTGTCGAGCGCCTGTCGATGCTGCGCTATGGCGTCAACGACCTGCGCCTGTTCTTTGAGAACGACCTGCGTTTCCTGAAACAGTTCGGCTGACCGGGTCCCGGCGCTGCCGGTGTTGGATAGATCAAGAATGTCTCATACAGGGGGTCGACTCCCCACGACGGATGAACGGCAATGAAATTCAGCGAATCCTGGCTGCGCGAATGGGTCGATCCTGACCTCGACACCGGAGACCTCGTCGAGCAACTCACCATGGCCGGCCTCGAGGTCGATGCCGCCGATCCGTTGGAGATCCCGTTCGCGGGTCCGGTGGTGGTGGCGCGAATCATTGCCGCGGAACCACACCCCGATTTGTCCAAGCTGCAGGTTTGCAGGGTCGACGCCGGCGACGGCGAGGTCCGCATCGTCTGTGGCGCCGCGAACGCCCGGGAAGGACTGGTCACGGTGCTGGCCCGGCCCGGCGCGATGCTGCCCGGTGGTCTCGAAATCGGAGCGCGCGACTTCAAGGGGATTGCCTCGGCGGGAATGCTGTGCGCGGCTACGGAACTCGGCCTGGGCGAGGGTGGCGCGGGTATCCTTGAATTACCCCCCGAAGTGCGACCCGGCACGCCCCTCGTCGAGCACCTCGGCCTCCGGGACACCGTAATCGACGTCGACCTGACACCCAACCGCGGCGACTGCCTCGGCATGGCCGGGATCGCCAGGGAGGTCGGGGTCCTCAACCGGCTCGCGGTCAATGCGCCGGACATTCCAGCGGTTCCAGCATCGATCGATGACCGTTTCGATGTGTCAATCGAGGCGCCCGACGCCTGCCCGCGCTACGCCGGCCGGGTGCTGCGCGGAGTGCGGGTCGATGCGAACTCGCCAGGCTGGCTGACCGAGCGCCTGCGGCGCAGCGGAATCCGCAGCATCGATCCGGTGGTCGACGTCACCAACTACGTGCTGCTCGAACTCGGCCAGCCCATGCACGCCTTCGATCTCGACGCGCTGCGCGGCGGCATCCGCGTGCGCATGGCAAAGGCCGGGGAGCAACTGGAACTGCTCAGTGGCGACACAGTGGAACTCGACACCGGCACCCTGGTGATCGCCGACCACGAGCGCGCGGTGGCGATGGCGGGCATCATGGGCGGCGCTGAAACCGCCGTCGGCCCGCAGACCCGGGACCTGTTTCTCGAAAGCGCGTTCTTCAGTCCGCTGGCCATTGCCGGCCGGGCCCGCTCGCATGGTCTTTCCACCGATTCCTCGCACCGCTTCGAGCGCGGTGTCGATCCGCAACTGCAGGTCCGCGCGATCGAACGGGCGACGGCCCTGCTGCTGGAAATCACCGGCGGCGAGGCCGGCCCGGTCATCGACATCGCCCATGCCGATCACCTCCCGACCCGGAAGCCGGTCGCCCTGCGCGGTTCGCGCCTGCAACGCATTTTGGGCATGTCCGTGGACACGGCCACGATCGAGGACATCTTCGGGCGCATGGGATTC
>JBFGWM010000044.1:0-14567 GCA_041588495.1 Pseudomonadales bacterium
CCTCCACGTTCGGGCTCTGGAACCCGACGTCATAGATATGGAACCCGAGATGCATGAATTTCTGGTCGAAATGCAGGTACGGATAATTGCCATCGACGGGCAGGGACGGGGCCAGCTTGACCACGCCAACCAGCATCAGCGGGGCGACCTCCCCGGCGGCCCGCGCCACGGCCAGGATCACCCCGGTCATCATCGCCGGGCTGGCCATGGGCAGCACGACCCGCCACAGGGTTTCCGCCTTGGTCGCGCCCAGGGCGAGACTGCCCTCGCGTACCGCGCGCGGTATCCGGGTCAACCCTTCCTCGGTGGCGACGATCACCACGGGCAGCGTGAGCAGCGCCAGGGTCAGCGAGGCCCACATCAGGCCGCCGGTGCCGAACGTCGGCGCGGGCAGGGCCTCGGGAAAGAACAGCGCATCGATACTGCCACCGAGCATGTACACGAAGAAGCCGAGGCCGAACACCCCGTAGACAATCGACGGCACCCCGGCGAGATTGTTGACGGCAACCCGGATGATGCGGGTCAACAGGCCCTGGCGTGCATACTCGCGAAGGTACAGGGCCGCAACCACGCCGAACGGGGTCACCATAATGGCCATCAGGATGACCATCATCACGGTGCCGAAGATTGCCGGGAAGATGCCGCCCTCGGTGTTCGCCTCCCTCGGCTCGTCGGTGACGAACTCGTGGAGTTTCATGAAGTAGAAGCCGATTTTTTCGAAGACACTCATCGCGTTCGGCCGATACGCGCGCACAACCTTCTCCAGGGACACGGTCATGGTGCGGCCGTCCATCCCTTCCACCACGTAACTGTCGCGGTTGATCTCTTTGTACAAGTCGTTGAGACGCTTCTGCAGCACCTTGTAATCGGCCTGCAGTTCAGCGCGAACCGCCTCGATATCCGCCTTCTTCCGGGCGTCCAGCTTACCCTCGAGTTCCAGGCGGCGCTCCTTCAGCCGCTGTCGCTCCAGGCCATGATTGATGCGTCCGATCTCACCCTTCTCGATGACCTTGATCTGGTGGTGAATATCGAGCGCGCGCTCGATGCGCTTCTCCAGCTCCGGCCAGGCCTCCGCGCCAGTGGCCACTACCGTTCCCGCCTCGCGAACCTCCTGCAGGTAGCCGTACTGGTTGCCCCACTCGCGGCGCTCCACCGCGAGCAGTTCCTCCGGATAGCGGTAATTCTCGAGGTCGCGCTCCAGCACCCAGCGGAAATCGGCGCCGTACAGGTCCCGGTTGCCGACTTTCAGCAGCAGGCGGGTCATTTCGGTCACGCCTTCCGGAACGCTGACCCCACTACCGCGGAGCTGGCCGGCCGGGACCTGCTCCGAGTCGCGAACCTCTCCGAACACCCGTTGCACGCTCCCGGCGCCGGTGAAATCGGCTTCCACGATTGCCGCCGGCCAGAAATGACCGAGGCCACGCACCGCGATCAGGAGCAGCAGGCCGATGACCATGACCATGCTGATACCGACGGCGCCGGCATTCAGCCACACCCATGGATCGCCGCTGCGATACCACTCCCGAAGATCAACCCGCATGCGCCGTCAGCCTCCCCTTACAGTGAGCCGTATTTCACGCGCAGCCGCTGGCGAACGATCTCTGCCAGCGTATTGAACACAAAGGTAAACAGGAACAGGACAAAGGCCGCCAGGAACAGGATCCTGTAGTGGGTGCTGCCCACCTCGGATTCCGGCATCTCGACCGCGATATTGGCGGCCAGGGTGCGCATGCCCTCGAAGATGTTGGCATCCATGATCGGCGTATTGCCGGTTGCCATCAGCACGATCATGGTTTCCCCCACGGCGCGGCCGAGACCGATCATCAGCCCCGAGAAGATCCCCGGGCTGGCGGTGGGCAGCACGACCCGGACCAGGGTCTGCCAGGGGGTGGCGCCAAGGGCCAGGGATCCGTTCACGAGGTGGCGGGGTACGCTGAACAGGGCGTCCTCCGCGATCGAGAATATGGTGGGTATCACGGCGAAACCCATGGCCAGGCCGACCACCAGGGCATTGCGCTGGTCAAAGGCGATACCGAGATCGTTGCTGAGCCAGGCACGCATGTCACCGTCGAAGAACCAGGCCTCCACGGTCGGGCTGGAGGCAATCGACAACCACGCGGCGATGATGACCACCGGCACCACCAGGACCGGGTACCAGCCTTCCGGCACCCGGTAGCGGATGCGGGCAGGCAGGTTGGTCCAGACATAGCCGGCCACCAGGATCGCGATCGGGGTCAGCAGCAACAGGCTGAACACGCCGGGCAGGTTTTTCTCGACGAAGGGCGCCAACCACAAGCCGGCCAGAAAACCGAGGATGACCGTGGGCAAGGCCTCCATCAGCTCGATGATGGGCTTGACCTTGCGGCGTAACGACGCGGACATGAAGAATGCGGTGTACATCGCGCCACAGACCGCGAGGGGCGCCGCCAGCAGCATGGCGTAAAAGGCGGCCTTCAGGGTGCCGAAGGCCAACGGCATCAGGCTGAACTTGGGTTCGAAATCGTTGCTGGCGGAGGACGACTGCCAGACGTATTTCGGTTCATCGTAACTCTCGTACCACACCTCGTCCCAGAGTGCGCTCCACGACACTTCCGGGTGCTCGTTATGGACTTTCCAGAAGTGAACCTGGCCATCGGCGCCCTGGGCCAGGAGGGCATTCGCGCGCGGTGCCATCGCGGCGGCCGCGGGCTTCACGTCGAACAGGGGCTGGTCGTGAACGTCGCGGTGTGCCGTGGTGTTGTAAAGGCCGACGACGCCGTTGGCGTCGATCGCGGCGAAGCCCTTGCGCCGATGCTCGATGGCGATCTCGAGGATCGGCGCCGTGTCATGGGAGAACGAGCGAATCTTTTCCAGCTGGTACTGGTTTGAACTGTCGCGCACCAGGAACCATTGCGACACGGTACCCGTGGAATCGCCCACCAACAGGGAGATTCCGCCCAGCAGGAATTCCAGGCTGGTGACCTGGGCACCGCCGTCCACCAATTGAATCCGGCTGTTCTGCACCGGGCTGGCGCGGTCGCGATAGTCGAAAATGTCGAGCTGCCCGCGCTCATTGGCGATAAACAGCCAGCGCTGGCCCGGGTCCAGCAACATGCGGAGAACCGGAACCGTGCGATGCGGAAGTTCAGCGACCGAGCGGGAGAGCGTGACTTCCCCGCTGAAGAAGTCCTCCTCCTTTTCGAGCACGATCAGGAGGGTCCGGTCGTCGTCCGTCACCGCGCTGATCACCAGCGCTTCCTCGCCGTTGCGCACCGCAAGGTTTTTCAGCCCCCGGCCCTGGTCATCGACGACGATCGGTTCCTGGCCGAACGGGTACTGGATCACCGGGGAAATGACCCGGCTGCCGTCCTCCAGGTAACGTGCGCGGTAATTGTGGCGGAAAATCAACGCGCGGCCGTCCGGCAGTCCCGCGGCCAGGACCCGGGTGGAGATCTCGTCCATCGCCAGGCTGGTGATGCCGTCGGGCACCGGGAGCTCAACGGTCTTGCGAATCTCGCCGCTCCGGGTGTCGAAGAACACGACCTGGCCGGCATCGGTCACCCGGCCACCAATCTCCGCCTGCTCCTCCACGGCGAGATACAGGGTCCGGGCGCCACCGCCGGGAACCGCGTAACTGGCGACCCGCTCCATGGAGGCGCCACGAAACATGGGCACCACCTCGTAGAGCAGGTAAAAGAAGATCAGCATGACGGCGATGATGACGCTGATGCCGCCGATCGCGATGCCGGCGGTTGCGGCGCGGTCCTTGGCCGCACGAACCTGGCGTTTGCGCTTCAGGCTCGACGAGTTGAAATCTATGGTTTCGCCAGTAGCTTCCATCGCCATTCCTGTGTGCTGCGTCGCGCAATCCCTTCGGCGCGCCGGCAGCCGTGTCTCAACGACCAACGAAAAAGGGGGCTTCCCTTAGGAAACCCCCTCAAGTTTAGCAGTCGCCTGAAAAACCGGGCGGTTGCTGCTGCTTACAGTCCCAGGCCACCGAGAATCTTTTCGACGCGGCTGGCGGGAAGGGGAATGTAGCCATCCTTCACCACGACTTCCTGTCCGATCTTCGACAGCACCAGGCGGATGAACTCCCGCTCAAGCGGTGCCAGAGCCTTGTTCGGCGCCTTGTTCACGTACACGATCAGGAAGCGCGAGAGCGGGTACTTGCCAGCGACCGCGGTGGCAGGGGTCGCCTCAATAAACGCGCCACCTTCCTTCTTGGCGATCGGCACGGCCCGCACGCTGGAAGTCTTGTAGCCGATGCCCGAGTAACCGATGCCGTTGATCGAGGTGCTCACCGACTGGACCACCGACGCGGAGCCCGGCTGCTCGTTGACCGAGTTCTTGAAATCGCCCTTGCACAGGCCCTTCTCCTTGAAGTACCCGTAGGTGCCCGAAACCGAGTTGCGGCCGTACAGCTGGATATCACGGTTGACCCAGGCGTCAGACAGGCCGGTTCCACCCCACTTGGAGATGTCACTCGGATGACCGCACTTGCGGGTCGAGGAGAAGATGGCATCGACCTGCGCGATGGAAAGCCCGCTGATCGGGTTGTCCTTGTGGACATACACGGCGAGGGCATCGATGGCGACCGGAACGGCGGTCGGCGGATAGCCGAACTTGCGCTCGAAGGCCTCGATTTCCTTGTCCTTCATTTTGCGGCTCATCGGGCCGATGTTGGAGGTCCCCTCCGTCAGTGCCGGCGGCGCCGTGGAGGAGCCTGCAGCCTGGATCTGGATATTGACGTTCGGGTAGCTGCGCTTGAACTCTTCCGCCCACAGGGTCATCAGGTTGGCCAGGGTGTCCGAGCCGACGCTGGACAGGTTACCGGAGACGCCACTGGCCTTGGTGTAGTCCGGCAGCGCGGGATCAACGCCGGAGGCGTGGGGGGCCGAAGCCAGCCCGAGGCCGGCGACCAGTGCAACAGTCTTTCCTAAAATTTTGAAATTCATAATAATATCTCCACTTTCCATTTTATTTTCAATAGTTTAAAAGGTTTCAGTGGATCCTATAATAAAGGCTGCTTGTGACAACAATGTTACACGCGGCGAAATATTTGCAAGGTTGTCCACAACACCGCGTACCCGGGTCTGGCACGAATCCGCCTTTTTTTTGAGCGGGCTCCGGTATAATGCGCCGCCTGCACCGTGGCAGGAGCGCCCCAACCCGTGCTCGACAAGCTGATTGCCGGTATCGACCGGATTACCGAAGTGACCGGGCGCAGCATCGCCTGGCTGACCCTGGCCATGGTGGCCCTCACCTGTGCCGTGGTGGTTTTGCGCTATGGGCTGGAGATCGGGTCCATCGCCCTGCAGGAATCCGTGATCTACTTCCATGCCGTGGTTTTTCTGCTCGGCGCGGGCTACACCCTGCGCCACGATGGCCACGTGCGGGTGGACATCTTCTACCGCCGCATGGGTCCGCGGGCGCGGGCCGCCGTCAACCTCATCGGCACCCTGTGCCTGCTGATTCCGGTGAGCCTGTTTATCGCCTGGTCGAGCTGGGAGTACGTCAGCTTCTCGTGGCAGATTCGCGAGGACTCCCAGGAGGCCGGGGGACTGCCCTACGTCTACCTCCTCAAGAGCCTGATCCCGATGCTGTCCGCGGTGCTGATCCTGCAGGGCGTTGCCGAGGGCCTGCGCAACCTGCAGGTGCTCCTGGGGCGTCCCGGCCGGGGTGCCGATACGCCGGGCGAGGACCTGCACCTCTGATGGTCGAGTACCTGCCGCTGTTCATGTTCGCCGCGGTCTGCCTGGTCCTTCTGGCAGGCTACCCGGTGGCCTTTTCCCTGGGCGGCACGGCCCTGCTGTTCGCAGGTGTCGGCGCGGCGACTGGCCACTTCGACATGGCCTTCCTGAACGCGCTGCCCAGCCGCCTGTACGGGATCATCAACAACCCGACCCTGGTCGCCGTTCCCCTGTTCGTGTTCATGGGGGTGATGCTGGAGAAATCCCGGGTCGCCGAGAACCTCCTCGATTCCATGTCCCTGCTGCTGGGTCGCCTGCACGGCGGACTGGGCATTTCCATCACCCTGGTGGGCATGCTGCTGGCAGCGAGCACCGGCATCGTCGGCGCGACCGTGGTGACCATGGGCCTGCTGTCGCTACCGACCATGCTGCGCCGCGGATACGACCCGGCCCTGGCCAGCGGGGCCATCTGCGCAACCGGCACCCTCGGCCAGATCATTCCGCCATCCATCGCCCTGGTGCTGCTGGGCGACGTGCTGTCCAGCGCCTACCAGCAGGCCCAGATCAACATGGGCATTTTCAGTCCGAAGACCGTATCCGTCGGCGACCTGTTCGTGGGTGCGCTGATTCCGGGCCTGGTTCTGGTAGTCCTTTACTCGTGTTACATCGCCGGCTTCGCCTGGCTGAAGCCGACCGCCGCACCGGCGATCTCGAGGGAGGAGCTGCGCGAATCCCTGGGCGACCGCCACCTGGTCATCCTGCTGCTGCGCGGCCTGGTGCCGCCGCTGGTGCTGATCGTCGCCGTGCTGGGCTCGATCCTCGGCGGTTTCGCCACCCCCACCGAGGCCGCGGGCGTCGGCGCGCTGGGGGCGATCATCCTGGCGCTGCTGCAGGGCCAGGTGACGGTTGCGCGCCTTGGCGAGGTGGGACGCTCAACGCTGACCGTGACGTGCATGGTGTTCATGATCCTCATCGGTGCCGCGATCTTCTCGCTGGTGTTCCGTGGTTTCGGCGGCGAGGAACTGATCCACGAGCTGTTTGCCGCCCTGCCGGGGGGAGCGGTCGGCGCCATGCTGGTGGTGATGGCGGTGATCTTCCTGCTCGGCTTCATCCTCGACTTTATCGAGATCACCTTCGTGGTGGTGCCCATTGTCGGCCCGGTGCTGCTGGCCATGGGCCTGGACCCCGTGTGGCTGGGCATCATGATTGCCATCAACCTGCAGACCTCGTTCCTCACCCCGCCGTTCGGCTTCGCCCTGTTCTACCTGCGCGGTGTGGCGCCCCCCGAGGTGACCACCGGCGCCATCTACCGCGGCGTGGCGCCGTTCATCGTGATCCAGCTGGCAATGCTGGTTATCCTTGCACTGTGGCCGCAGCTGGCCACCTGGCTACCGGAGCAAGTTTATGGATGACAAGATCACCCCGCGCACGGGTCCGTGCATTGATGGCGAGCGGCCGGCCGGCGAACTGACCCTGCAGACTTTTTCCATGCCGGGGGACACCAACGCCAACGGCGACATCTTTGGCGGCTGGCTGGTCTCGCAGATGGACCTTGCGGGCGCCATTACCGCGGGCCGGGTCGCACGCGGGCGCGTGGTCACCGTGGCCATCGACGCCATGACCTTCATCCGCCCGGTGGCGGTGGGTTCGGTGGTGAGCTGTCACACCGAGGTGACGCGGGTCGGCAACACCTCGGTACACGTGCAGGTGGAAGTCTGGGCGCGGCAGTACACCGAGACCTGCCAGCACAAGGTGACCGAGGGCCTGTTCGTGTTCGTCGCGATCGACGAGCAGGGCAACAAGCGTCCCATCCCGAAAGACTGACGCCCGTGGACGTGGGGCGTCTACTCAGAAGTAAGCACTGACTCCGTCAACGTCCTCGCGTTGATGTAGGCCTGCTCCGATATGGCGTGGTAGCTGGCCACGTTGCGCCGGAACTCCAGGAACGATGCATAGATCTTCTCCGCGAGGGGGTTCCCGGCAACCGTTTCCGCGACCACGTCCTCAGACAGTTCCCGCAGGCGCATCAGCACCTCGTCGGGCAGCTTGCGCAGTTGCACGTCGTGCACTTCGACCAGTTCACGCAGGGCCGCGTTGTTGCGCGCGGTGTACTCGTCGAGCATGTCCTGGTTGACCGCGCGACAGGCCGTCATGAGGATTTCCTGCAGGTCCGCCGGCAACTTCGCGTACTGGTTCTTGTTGATCATGAACTCCAGCATCGCACCGGGCTCGTGCCACCCGGGGTAGTAGTAGTAACGGGCGGCCTTGTGCAGGCCGAAGGTCAGATCGTTGTAAGGGCCCACCCACTCGGTGGCATCGATGGCACCGGTCTGCAGGGAGGTGAACAGTTCACCGCCGGGCAGGGTCACCGGCACCCCGCCGGCCCGCTTCAGCACCTCGCCGCCCAGCCCGGGAATGCGCATCTTCAGTCCCTTGAGGTCGTCCAGGCTGTTGATCTCGCGGTTGAACCAGCCCGCCATCTGCACACCGGTGTTGCCGCCGGCGGCGGGAAGCAGGTTGTAACGCGCGTAGACTTCCTGCCAGAGTTCCAGCCCGCCGCCGTAGTGCAGCCAGCCGTTGATCTCCTGGGCCGTGAGCCCGAACGGCACCGCGGTGAAAAACTGCGCCTCGGGCGCCTTGCCTTTCCAGTAATAGGCGGCGCAATGGCCCATCTCCACGGTGCCCTGGGAAACGCTGTCGAAAACTTCCAGGGCCGGCACCAGTTCGTTGGCCCCGTAAACACGGATATCCAGGCGCCCCGCGCTCATCTTCTTCACCAGCACCGCGAGCCGCTCCGGGGCGGTGCCGAGACCCGGGAAATTCTTCGGCCACGAGGTCACCAGCTTCCACTTGAAGGTCTGCTGCTTTTCCGTGGTTGCCGTGGCCTCCGGACAGTCGGCCCGCTCCCCGCTGCAGGCAGCCACCGCGGCGCCCGCGGTGCCCACGCCCAGGGTACGAATGAACCTGCGTCTTTCCATCTCGGCTTGCTCCTGTTCCGGGTTCCGTCAGTCGACCACTTCGAGGTTGGCGTAGCTGAGCATCAGCCACTTGGTGCCGTCGTCGTCGAAATTCACCTGCACGCGGGCGTGGTTGCCACGGCCCTCGCAGCCCAGCACCACCCCGGCGCCGAACTTGGGGTGCTTGACCCTGCGCCCCAGCTCCACCCCGCCGGTGTCCTGCGGTTCATCGGCGAAACTGCCGCTGATCACCGGCGCCGGTCGCGAGATGCGGGTGTTCAGGCGAACCTCGCGCATGAGTTCCGCGGGAATCTCGCGCACGAAGCGCGACAGGCTGTGCCATTGCTCCGACCCATGCAGGCGTCGCGACTCGGCATGGGTCAGGTACAGCTTGCGCATGGCGCGGGTGATCCCCACGTAACAGAGGCGCCGTTCCTCCTCCAGGCGACCCGGTTCCTCCAGGGACATGGCGTGGGGGAACAGGCCCTCTTCCACGCCCGCGATAAACACCACCGGGAACTCCAGGCCCTTGGCCGAGTGCAGGGTCATCATCTGTACCGAGTCCTCGAAGTCCTCGGCCTGGGTGGCGCCGGATTCGAGGGCGGCGTGATCGATGAAGGCGGCCAGCGCCGCGCCCGGCGCATCGTCGTCGGCATCGCCCCAGAACTGGCGCGCCGCGGTGACCAGTTCCTGCAGGTTCTCGATGCGCGCCTGGCCACGCTCGCCCTTTTCCTTGCGGTGATGCTCGGCCAGCCCGGACTCCGCGATCACCCGCTCGACCTGGTCGTGCAGGGTCAACCCGGTGGTGGCCTCGTCGAGGCCGTCGATCAGTTCCAGGAACGCCACCACGGCCTTGGCTGCGCGGGTCGGCAGGCGCTTCTCCTGCAGCAATTGCACGGCAGCCTGCCACAGGGAGCAGCCCTGCTCCCGAGCGCGGTCGCGGAGGTCGGCCAGGGTGCGTTCGCCGATCCCGCGCGTGGGGACATTGACCACCCGCTCCATTGCCGCGTCATCGTTGCGGTTCATCAGCAGGCGCAGGTAGGCCATGGCGTTCTTGATTTCCGCGCGCTCGAAGAAGCGCTGGCCGCCGTAGATGCGGTAGGGCACGCCGGCGGAGATCAGCGCCTCTTCGAGCACCCGCGACTGTGCATTGGACCGGTACAGCACCGCCGCCTCGCTGTAGCGGCCGCCGTCCCGGCGCCAGGACTCGATCTCGCCGACAATGAAGCGGGCCTCGTCGATCTCGTTGAAACCGGCATAAAGCAGGATCGGCTCGCCCTGCACGTCGGACGTCCACAGGTTCTTGCCCATGCGTCCCGCGTTGTTTGCGATCAGGTGGTTGGCCGCCTCGAGGATGGTGCCGGTGGAGCGGTAGTTCTGTTCCAGGCGCACCGTGTTCACAGCGGGGAAGTCCTCGGTGAACTGGCGGATGTGTTCCATGCGCGCACCGCGCCAGCCGTAAATGGACTGGTCGTCGTCCCCGACCACGGTCATCTTCCCGCGACTGCCGGCCAGCAGGCGCAGCCACGCGTACTGGATGGTGTTGGTGTCCTGGAACTCGTCGACGAGGATGTGGGTGAAGCGCTGCTGGTAATGCTCCAGCAGGCGGGGCTGTTCCCGCCACAACTCGTGGGCGCGCAGCAGGAGCTCGGCGAAATCCACCAGCCCGCCGTTGGCGCACGCCGCCTCGTAGGCTTCGTAAACCCGCTTCATGGTCACCAGCCAGGGGTTGCCCTGGGGGTCGACATGGCGCGGGCGCAGTCCCTCGTCCTTGCGCTCGTTGATGAAGTACAGCGCCTGGCGCGCAGGCCACTGGGCCTCCTCGAGACCGAGGCCTTTCATCACCCGGCGCACCACCCGCGACTGGTCGTCGGCATCGAGGATCTGGAAATTCTCGGGCAGGCCCGCCTCCTGCCAGTGCGCGCGCAGCAGACGGTGGGCAAGTCCGTGGAAGGTGCCGATCCACATCCCGCGTGCGGAAACCTCGAGCATGCGCTCGATGCGTCCGCGCATCTCGGCGGCGGCCTTGTTGGTGAAGGTCACGGCAAGAATGCTGTTGGGACTCACGCCCTCGGCCTGGATCAGCCAGGCGATGCGGTGCACCAGCACGCGGGTCTTACCACTGCCCGCGCCAGCCAGCACCAACAGGTGGCTGTCGGGGGCGGCCACCGCCTCGCGCTGCGCGGCATTCAGGGGGTCGAGAATGTGGGAGACATCCATGACGCGGCAGTCTACCAGACTGGCGCAGGACGAATAAGGCGAACCCGGTACCGCGGCGGGTTTACAGGGGTGGCGGCTCGAAGTTGGCGAGGGCACCTTCCTCGGCACCGCTGGCGTGCTGGCGAAAGCCGCTGAACAACTCGCGGCCCAGGCCGGACGCGTGCCCCTGCAGGTTGGGCGTCATGCTTTCCCGGGAGGACCACACGGCCTCCTCCACGTGCACGTGCAGAATCCCGCGTTCGGCGTCGATGCTGATGAGGTCTCCATCCTGCACGCGACCGATGCCACCGCCGGATACGGCCTCCGGAGAGACGTGGATTGCGGCCGGCACCTTGCCCGAGGCACCGGACATGCGCCCGTCAGTGACCAGTGCCACCCGGCGCCCGCGGTCCTGCAGCGACCCGAGCACCGGGGTCAGCTTGTGCAGTTCCGGCATGCCGTTGGCGCGTGGCCCCTGCCAGGGCAGCACGGCGACGAAATTGCGGTCCAGGCGGCCGGCGCGGAAAGCGGCCTCTACCGCCTCCTGGCTGTGGAACACGATCGCCGGCGCCTCGACTTTCATGTGCTCGGGCTTCAGCGCCGAGGTCTTCAGAATGGCGCGGCCCAGGTTGCCCTGCACCAGGCACAGTCCACCATTGGCGCGGAACGGCTCGGCAACCCCGCGCAGGACGTCGCGGTCTGTGCTGGGTCCCGCCGACTCGCGATAGGCAAGAGCTCCGCCGCTGAAATCGGCATCCAGCCCGTAGCGGGACAGGCCGGGACCGGCAACCGTACGCACGTCCTCGTGGAGCAACCCGGCGGACAACAGTTCACGGACCAGGAAGGCGATGCCCCCCGCCGCATGGAACGCGTTCACGTCGGCCTCGCCGTTGGGGTAGACCTGCGCCAGCAGGGGAACCTCGGCCGACAGCGCGGCGAAGTCGTCCCAGTTGACCTGGATACCGGCGGCAAGCGCCATCGCAACCAGGTGGATGGTGTGGTTGGTCGAGCCGCCACTGGCCAGCAGGCCGACGATGCCATTGACCACCGCATGCTCGTCGATGACCTCCGCCAGGGGCGTGTACTCGGCGCCGAGTGCCGTGATTTCCAGCAGGCGCGCGGTGGCGGCCCGCGTGAACAGGTCCCGCTCGGGCGCATGGGGGTGGATGAACGACGCGCCGGGCAGGTGCAGTCCCATCATCTCGACCACCAGCTGGTTGCTGTTCGCGGTGCCGTAAAACGTGCAGGTTCCCGGACCGTGGTAAGCCGCGCATTCCGCCTCCAGCAATTCCTCGCGCCCGGCCCGGCCTTCCGCGTAGCGCTGCCGCACCTTGGCCTTGGTCGCATTGGGCAGCCCGCTGGACATCGGCCCTCCGGGAACGAAGATCACCGGCAGGTGGCCGAAGCGCAGGGCGCCGATCAGCAGCCCCGGAACGATCTTGTCGCAGATTCCCAGGCACAGGGCGCCGTCGAACAGGTCATGGGACAGGGCGATCGCGGTGCTCATGGCGATCACCTCGCGACTGAACAGCGACAGTTCCATTCCGGCGCGACCCTGGGTCACCCCGTCGCACATGGCGGGCACTCCGCCCGCGAACTGCGCCACGCCGCCGAGCTCGCGGGCCGCCTCCTTGATGATCGCCGGAAAGCGCTCGTAGGGCTGGTGCGCGGAAAGCATGTCGTTGTACGAGGAGACAATCGCCAGGTTGGGATGCGCGCTGGTCGCCAGCAGTTTTTTCTCGGAATCCGAGTGCACCGCGATGCCATGGGCGAGGTTCGAGCATGACACCCGGCTGCGCTGCGGCCCATCCGCCGCGGCCGCACGCACCATGTCAAGGTAACGGCCGCGGGTCGACGCGCTGCGCTCGCGGATTCGCTCGGTGACCTGTTCCAGGACCGGATTCATGACATCTGTTCCATTGCCGACTCCACCTTCAGGGCGACCAGTACACTTCCACCGGCACCCGCTGCTGGTGCAGCACGGCGCGCACCGGCAGCTCCTCTGCCGACCCCGGGTGGAGGGCCTCGTTCAGCACCGCCCACTTGTCCTCCCCGGTCAGCGGCAACAGCACCAGCTCGGCGTCGAGTAGCGCCCGCAGACCGAGACTCATCCGCTCATGGGGCGGATCCGGCGCGCGGTTGGCGACGCACCACGCGGCGTCGCCAAGTCCCTCGCGGGTCGCGGGCTGTCCCGGGAACAGGGACGCGGTATGCCCGTCCCCACCCATCCCCAGCATGACCAGGTCAAATGGGCGCGGCATGCTTTGGATGATCGTCCCGACCGCGGGCACGGCATCCTCGACCGTGGTTCCCGGCTGCCACAGGCCGGTGAGACGATGGCGGTCCGACGACACCCCGCGCAACAGGGTTTCGGTGACCAGGCGCTGGTTGCTGGCCGCATCATCGGGGGGCACCCAGCGCTCGTCGGAGAGGGTGATGTAGAGTTCCCGCCACGGCAGGCCATGGCGGTTGAGGGACTCGAAAACCGGTTTCGGGGTGGAACCGCCGGGCACCACGATGGAGGCCCGGCCGCGCGCGGTGACCGCGCCACCCACCACCTCGCTCACCCGCGCCGCCACCCGCGTGCACCAGGTTTCGCGATCGTCGATGCGGTAGACCCAGGGTTCCATGGCGCGCTACTGGACCAGGTTCTCGTGCCAGCGGAAACCGTCACGCTCAATCAGTTCGTTGGCGCGGTCCGGCCCCATGGTGCCGGCCTTGTAAAGCTTGGGCTGCTGGTAATGCGCCTGCCAACCCTCGATGATGGGGTCAATCCACGCCCACGCCGTCTCGATCTCGTCCTTGCGCATGAACAGCGTGGAGTCGCCACGGAGCACGTCCAGCAACAGGCGCTCGTAGGCGTCCCAGCGGCGGCGCTTGAAGGCGTGGGCGAGATTCAGATCCAGGGGCACCGGGCGCAGCGCCATACCCTTACCGGGAATCTTGGTATTGAGCATCAGCTCAATGCCCTCTTCGGGCTGCAGCTGGATGACCAGGCGGTTGCCGGCGTGAACGCCGCCGTCCGGGTCGAATATCTGGTGCGCAACAGGCTTGAAGTGCACCACGATCTCGGAGAAGCGTCGCGCCAGGCGCTTGCCGGTGCGCAGGTAGAACGGGGTCCCCGACCAGCGCCAGCTGTCGACCTCGAGGCGCAACGCAACGAAGGTTTCGGTATTCGACTCGGGCGCCACACCTTCCTCGAAATAGTACGCCGGGACCTCGCGGCCGCTCACCACGCTGGCGGTGTACTGTCCGCGCACGGTGCGGGTTTTCACGGCCTCCCCGCGGATGGGACGCAGGGCCTGGAGAACCTTCATTTTTTCGTTGCGTACCGCGTGTTGTTCGAAGCGCACCGGCGGTTCCATGGCGGTCAGGCACAACAACTGCAGCAGGTGGTTCTGAACCATGTCACGCATGGCGCCCGAACTGTCGTAGTAGTCGCCGCGGTCCTCGACCCCGATGGTCTCGGTCACGCTGATCTCCACGTAGTCGATGTGCGCCGCGCGCCACAAGGGCTCGAAAATCGCGTTGCCGAAACGCAGGGCCATCAGGTTCTGGACGGTCTCCTTGCCCAGGTAATGATCGATGCGGAATACCTGGTCCTCTCCGAACACCTGTCCCACCGCCTCGTTGATGGCCAGGGCCGACTGCAGGTCATGGCCCAGGGGCTTCTCCAGCACGACGCGGGTTTCCGCATTGACCAGACCGGCATCGTCCATGTACTGGCAGATCTCCGCGTAAA
>JBFGWM010000045.1:0-14509 GCA_041588495.1 Pseudomonadales bacterium
AATCAGTTTCACACCGTCGCGCAGCCACTGGATCGTCGCTCCGGCGACGAAAATGCTGCCCTCGATGGCGTAGGTGGTCTCGCCACCGAGGCGGTAGCCGACGGTGGTGAGCAGGCGGTTCTCGGAGCGCAGGGCCTGGTTACCGGTATTCAGGATCACAAAACAGCCGGTGCCGTAGGTGCTCTTGCACATGCCCGGCTCGAAACAGGCCTGGCCGAGGAGCGCGCCCTGCTGGTCACCGACCATCCCGGTGATCGGTACCGGTCCGCCCAGCAATTCCGGGTCCGTGGTGCCGAAGTCCGCCGCATTGTCGAGGACCTCCGGAAGGACGCTCTCGGGGACGTCAAAGGTGGACAGCAGTTCCTTGTCCCAGCACTGGTTGTGGATGTCGAAGATCATGGTGCGCGACGCGTTGCTGGCGTCGGTCTTGTGACTCTTGCCCCCGGTCAGACGCCACAGCAGAAAAGTGTCGATGGTGCCGAACGCCAGGTCGCCCTTGTCGGCGCGCTCGCGGGCGCCTTCAACATTGTCCAGGATCCAGCGAATCTTGGTGGCCGAGAAATAAGGGTCGATCAGCAACCCGGTCTTGGCCGAGACCGTGTCTTCCATGTCGGTGCCGCGAAAGGTCTCGCAGAAATCGGCGGTGCGACGGTCCTGCCACACGATGGCCCGGTACACCGGCTTGCCGGTCTTGCGGTCCCAGACGACGGTGGTCTCGCGCTGGTTGGTGATACCGATCCCGGCGATGTCTGCTGCCGTGATCCCGGCCGAGCGGATCGCCTGGCGACAGACCTCCAGGGTCCCCTTCCAGATTTCCTCCGGGTCATGCTCGACCCATCCGTCGGCGGGGAAATATTGCTTGAATTCCTTCTGCGCGCTCTTCAGAGGCAGGCCACGGGACTCAAAAACGATGGCGCGGGTACTGGTCGTTCCCTGATCTATCGCCAGTAGGTACTTGGTGGTCATGTGCGGCGCATCCTCCATTCTGGCCGAGGCCTGGAACCCCCGGGGAACACTACCCAGCCCGGGCACATCAACTATATTGTAGATTACCCGGCGATACCGCTGGACTGGTGCCCGCCCGATTCCCGTCGCGGACCCCTACATCGTTGCAGGAAGGACCGAAATCCTTGTTTGGCACACCGGATAATCCCGCGGACCTGCTGGTCGTAGGTGGCGGCATCAATGGCGCAGGGGTCGCTGCAGACGCGGCCGGCCGTGGCCTTTCGGTGATCCTGTGCGAGCAGAAGGACCTGGCCGGCGCGACCTCGTCGGCAAGCAGCAAGCTCATCCATGGCGGGCTGCGTTACCTCGAACACTACGAGTTCCGGCTGGTGCGCGAAGCCCTCAAGGAACGCGAGGTGCTGCTGGAGAAAGCGCCCCACCTCATCAAGCCGCTGCGCTTCGTGCTGCCCCACTCACCCCACCTGCGCCCACGCTGGATGATCCTCTCCGGGATGTTCCTCTACGACCACCTCGGCAAGCGCAAGACCCTGGCCGCGTCCAATGGCCTCCGTTTCGGGCCCGAGTCACCCCTGAAGCCCGAGTTCAAGCGCGGCTTCGAGTACTCCGACTGCTTCGTCGATGACGCCCGGCTGGTGGTGCTCAACGCGCTGATCGTGCAGCGCTACGGTGGCGAAGTGCTGAACCGCACCAGCTGCACCGGGGCCGTCCGCCAGGGCGACCTGTGGAAGGCCGAGCTGAAAGACCTGCTGGCAGGAACCTCGCGAACCGTTTATGCCCGGGGCCTGGTCAACGCCGCGGGACCGTGGGTCGAGAAATTCCTGCGCGAGGACCTGCAGCGCAAGTCACCCTACGGGGTGCGCCTGATCCAGGGCAGTCACATCGTGGTGCCGCGCATCCACCCCGGCGCCGAAGCCTATATCCTGCAGAACGTCGACCAGCGGGTGATCTTCGTGATTCCCTACCTGGGCGGATTCTCGGTCATCGGCACCACCGACCAGGAGTACAAGGGCGACCCCTACAAGGTGAAGATCACCGACGCCGAAATCGATTACCTGATCGGCGTGAGCAACGCCCACTTCAAGAAACAGATCAGCCGCGACGACATCGTGTGGACCTGGTCCGGCGTGCGGCCACTGTGCGACGACGAGTCCGACGACCCCTCGGCGATCACCCGTGACTACACGGTCGAGATCGAGGACGAGAACGGCAAGGCGCCCCTGCTGTCCATTTTCGGCGGCAAGGTGACCACCTACCGGAAGTTGTCGGAAAGCGCGATGAACAAGCTGGCGCCCTATTATCCGTCGATGGGCGCGAGCTGGACTAAGGACGCACCGCTTCCGGGCGGCGACATGAAGGACGGGTTCCAGCACTTCAAGGTCGAGCTCAAGGAAAAATATCCGTTCCTGGACAGCGCCACCATCAAGAGAATGGCGCGCAATTATGGTACCTTGTGCGCCACGGTTCTCAACGGGGTCAACAGCCTCGATGACATGGGCGAGCATATCGGTGCCGGTCTCTACACGCGCGAGGTCGACTACCTGGTCGAGCGCGAGTGGGCACGCGGCGCGGACGACATCATCTGGCGACGCAGCAAGCTCGGACTGCTGCTGAAGCCGGAGGAAGTCGACAAGCTGCGCGAGTACCTCGCGTCCAGGCACAAGCTCACCGACTGACACCGACGCTGCATCGGAGCGAGTACAACATGTCCAGTGGTGTTTACGCCGACATCGTCAACAAGATGAATCGGGACGAGCTCAAGTTCCCGACCCTGCCCGACGTCACCCAGCGTATCCATGCCGCGGTCAAGGACCCCGACATCGGCGTCATGGACATCGCCAAGATCGTGCAGGCGGATCCCGGCCTCACCGCGCACCTGCTGAAGGCGGTCAACAGCGTCGGCTTCCGCTCTTTCCGCAAGATCAAGACGGTACAGGATGCGGTCTCCAGGCTTGGCCTGCAGGCGACGCGCTACCACGCCACCATCTACACGGTACGCAACCTGTTCCAGCAGGCGCCCTCGGTCACGCGGGGCCTGATGCGGCAGCATGCCTACGAATCCACCCGTCTCGCGGCCACCTCCAGCGTGCTGGCCTCGACCTGCAAGGGCATCGATCCGGACCAGGTGATGCTTGGCGCCCTGCTGCAGGACATCGGCGTGCTCCCGCTCATCGACTGGATCGGCACCAGCACGGAAGAGCACGAGATCGACAACCTGGACGCCATGCTGCACGACCTCGCCAGCAAGTACGCGGTGAAAATCGGTCTCCTGATCCTCGAAAAATGGAAGTTCGACAAGAATTTCCAGGAAGTGGTCCGCGCCCGCGAGGACTGGAACCGGAAATCGGGCCGCAAGCTGGATCACGGCGACATCATCAACCTCGCACGCATTCACGCCCTCGGCGGCACGGCGGCGCGTCGCAAGATTCCCCACATCACCTCGCTCCCGGCATTCGCATTGCTGGAGAACCGCGAACTGACCGAGGATCGCACCCTGCAGGTGCTGGCGGAGCGCAGCGACGAGATCATGGAAATCCAGAAGTTCCTGCTCCCATGATGCGCGGCTTTACCCGGCAATCCGCTTCCCATCGATCATCGCCACACCAGGCTGGACTGGGCTGAAGCGGAGATCGCTCGCGTGGCCGAAAACCCTCCTGCGCCCCGACGCCCGACACCGTCCGCCGGTATCTTTTCCACCGTGGTACGCGAACTCGGTCGTGACGATTTCCGGGTACCGGCAATTCCCGCGGTGGCGCACCGCATCAACCAGGCGACCCGCGACCCGGACCTGTCGGTGGCTGAATTC
This sequence comes from Pseudomonadales bacterium, assembly GCA_041588495.1. GTDB lineage: Bacteria > Pseudomonadota > Gammaproteobacteria > Pseudomonadales > JBFGWM01 > JBFGWM01. Next base: position 3,770 of record JBFGWM010000045.1, read on the forward strand.
GCCCGCGTGATCCAGTCAGACCCCGGCCTCAGCGCGCACCTGGTGCGCATGGTCAACAGCGCCGCCTTCCGGGTGTTGCGCAAGGCCAAGACCGCGCAGGACGCGGTAACCCGGCTGGGACTGAAATCGAGCCGCTACCACGCTTACGTCTACACGATGCGCAGCATCTTCCGGAAGCCGCAGCCCGGCACCGAGGAACTGGTGAAGGCGCAATCCCGCTTCAGCATACAGCTCGCCGCGACCGCCAGCGTGCTGGCCAGCGCCTGCGGGAACCGCGAACCCGAGACCGCGATGCTCGGCGCCCTGCTGCAGGAAATCGGCGTCATGCCACTCATCGACTGGATCGGAGCCCACCCGGAAATCGTGGCCGGGCACGACCCCCGCACACTGCTGCGCGAACTGAGCACGGCCCACGCCCGCAACATCTCCATCGTGATCCTTGATACATGGGATTTCGACAAGTCACTGGTGGAACTGGTCCGCGCCCGCGAGGAATGGGGGCGGGAGCCGCACCGCAGGCTCGATCACGCCGATTTCATCAATCTTGCGCGCCTGCACGTGCTCGGCGGGATCGAGGCGGGGCGGGACATTCCACACATCACCCTGTTGCCCGCCTTCCGCCTGCTGCCCAACCGCGAACTTACCGAGAAGCGCACCCTGCAGATGCTCGCAGACCGGGAGCAGGATATTCTCGAAATCCAGGCCACGCTCAGCGTCTGAAACGTCGCCCTGTGATCAGGACTTCGCCCCGGCGGGAGTCGCGGCGCGACGCGCGTCGATGCTGAGGGGTCCGGCGCCGCGCGCCACCAGGAACAGGAATCCACCGGCGATCGCCAGGTTTTTCATGAAGGCGATGGATTCGGAACGCTGGCTGAAATCGCCGTGGAAAAGCACCGCGGCCAGCACACAGAACCCGGCCAGCAGGAACGCGACGATCCGGGTCTGGAAACCGGCGATGATCAGCAGGCCGCCGCCGGCCTCGAGCAGGATCACCAGGGGCAGAAGCTCACCCGGCACACCGTGATTCTCCATGTGTGCCTGGGTGCCCGCGTAACCGCCGATCTTGTTGAAACCCGCCAGCACAAAGATGACCGAGATCAATACCCGGCCGGCGAGGTCCGCCCACGCTTCGATCCGCTCCATCATCGCCTTGCTCCATTCTCGTGGTTGAGTCGCCGGCGGCACAGCCCTTGCCGGCACAGGGGCTTTATACCATGCTGTTTCCAGCTTCATCCTGCAAGCCCGGCCCTGGTCCGGGGGAGAGTGCGCGAACATGGTGGGGCGATCCGCCACAACCGAACCCGGCAACGACATACTCGATTTCCGCACCCCTTCGCCGGCGGAGCTCGATCGGGTCACGGCGCCGCTGCGGCTGTGGTTTGCCCCACGCTTTTTCGGCCTCGACAACATCGACCCCACGCGCCCCGCGATGCTGGTCGGCAACCACACCATTTACGGCCTGTTTGATGTCCCCCTCCTGCTCGCCGAGATCTACCGGACGCGCGGAATCCTCCCGCGCCTCCTGCTCGACCGCGGACACCTCGCGGTCCCCGGCTGGCGCCGGATCTGGCAGCGCTACGGGGCGGTCGAGGGCACGCCGGACAACTGCAACCGCCTGATGCGCGCAGGTGAACACGTGCTGCTGTTTCCGGGCGGCGCGCGGGAAGCCGCGAAACGCCGCGGCGAGGCGTACAAGCTGACCTGGAAGCAAAGGGCCGGGTTCGCGCGGATGGCGATTCACCACCGTTACGACATCATCCCCATCACATCCGTGGGCCCCGACAACGCGTATTCCATCGTGCTCGACGCCGAGGACATGCGAAAATCGCTGATGGGCAGAATGCTGGATCGGAGTGGCCTGCTGGAAGGCCCGTTGCGCGGCGGCGACCTGCTGATGCCCGCCGCCCGCGGCATCGGACCGACACCGATACCGCGCCCGGTTCCGTTCTATTTTTCCGTCGGCACGCCGATCAGCACGCGGCGCTACCGCGGTCGTTTCCGCAACGATGCCACCGTGTTCGCCCTGCGCGAAGAGGTCGCCAACGCGATCAACCGGCAGTTCGGGCGGCTGTTGCATTTTCGCGAGCAGGATACCGACAGCGGCTGGCTGCGACGCTTCTTCGCGCGACTTTGAATCCCGTTCAACGTGCCTCGACGGCCTTATCGCGCAGGTATTCCACCAGCGCATCCCCGGTGTAGGGATAGCGGGCCCGCGCCTTGACCCCGGCAGCCCGCAGCCGCGCCGCGGCCCAGTGGTTGCAGTTCCGCATCAGGTGGAAGCGGCCCTTCGCACGGTAAAAACGGCTGGTCCCGTAGAGTCCTGCGCCGAGACCGATGGGCTGCGCATCCTTGCCGACACGGAAATACCCGGCGATTTCGTTGACCAGTTCCGCATACTGTTCCCGTCCCAGGCGCAGGGAGACCTGCTGCATGCCGGCAAAATACTCGGTCGGCGGGTGTTCGAGTCCGACGACGTGCAGGACCGCGCGGGTCGGCCACAGCGCGGCGCTGGTGGAGCGCAGCAGTCCCGGGTCCGGGTCCTGGTAGAACCCGGCATCGCCCCAGCCGATCTCCAGCCAGCGGTAATCGGGATACACCGTAGCCCAGGGCCCACCGTTCCCCGCACCGGGGTGCGGTATCGCGAGGCCACTGTGGTAGCCGTGACTGACCACGACCACCTCCACGGCGTCCATGGTGTCCCCGGCCCGCGCCACGCCCGAGACCAGGGCTACGCAGACCAGCAGCCAGCGGAGAGCGCGAGGCAGTCGCCCCCCGGCATCAACGCGGCGCGAAGACCAACAGGCTCTTGTGATTGGCATGGATGGTCCTCGGGTCGGTGATCTGGGTCCGGTACTGGCCGGTGGCGAAAAGATAAGCCTGGTCGTCGTAATGCCGGTTCAGGAAGAATCCGGCCTGTCCGGTGGGATTGATTCCCAGCGCATGATCGATATCGCCGAAGTCGAGCAGGCGGCGGGTCGAGGGGCCGTGGTAGACGTCATGGACCCCGCTCTCGATCTTGTTGGAGAGATTATTGATGGTCTCCCGGCCGCCCGGCGCCGGGAACGGACCGACATTGAAGAAGCGGTCAAAGGGTTTGCGCCGGCCGACCGGGTGCACGTGCAGGAGGCGGTGTGCCTTGCCCCAGGTCCATTTCACCGGGCGCGACCCGAAGCGGTCCTTGAGGACCTGGGTCGCCTGGATCCACGCCTGCGCGATCAACTGGTCGCGGGTCTCCACGTGGGGGGTGGTCACGTTGTCCCACCAGGGCGACTGCCTGTTGCGCAACAGGACGGGGACGGTCTTGTCCACCAGCTTGGTCTTCAGCAGGGATTCGAAATAGGCCTCGCCCAGTTCATCGAGAAAGGTGAGGCGCAAAAACTGGAACAGGAACTCCTGGAAGATGGTCGGCGCCACGTCATCGACGTCATGGCTGCCGTCCCACTCCCAGAAAAACGCCAGCGCCTCGGCGGCGAGCACATCCGGATTGTTGACCAGGGACTTCTCGACGATGGGCGGAATCAGGGTATTCAGGCCGGCGTAATAATCGGTGCGGGTATCCAGCTGGATGGACTTCATGTCCTCGACGGTCCAGTTCTTCTCCTTCGCCTGCAGCAGGGTGCCGATGCGTTGTGCCCGCTCGGGCACGTTGTAGTAGCCCCACACCCGGCCGCGGGTTTCCGAGCGCGGCTCGTTATTGGCGGACAGCAGGTAACCGCTTTCCGGGTTCTCGCGCTGGGGATTGTCGGCAAAGGGCCAGCGGCCGAGGGGCTCGTCTGCGCCAGACGCGCCGTCCAGCATGAACCCGGGATGCAGGCCGGCGCGACGCTCGGGAATCCGCGCCGCGGCCCACCAGGCGATGTCACCACCGGCATTGGCATACATGATGTTCAGGCCCGGCGCGTGAATGCGCGACACCGCCCTGCGGGCCTGCTCCAGGGACTGTGAACGCGACAGCTCGTAGAAAGCGCGAAATAGCCCGTTGTCGGGATCGTGATAGCCCCAGCGCACTGCGACCGGCCGCGGACTGGCCGCCAGGGCAGGAATCACGTCGCTGATGATGGGTCCATGGGGCGTGACCCGCACCACGTGGGCGACGTCATCAGAATCGCGCACCCTGATCACCTCGGTCTCGGTGACCAGGTCCACCCAATCACCGCGGTACTTCACCTTGCCCGGCTGCGCGGGGTCGAACGCCTCGACGTACATGTCGGTATCGTCATTCTTGAACATGGTCACGCCCCAGCCCATTGCCGGGTTGTGGCCGAGCAGCGCGAAGGGGACCCCCGCGAGGTGGTGACCGTAGAGTTCGAAAACCGGTGACTCGGCGTCCTCGGGCTGCACGACGAGGTGGGCCTCCCACCACACCGAAGGCTGCGAAAACGCGATATGCGGGTCGCTGGCGAGGATCGGCTTGCCGGAGAACGTGCGCGCACCCGAAATCGCCCAGGCATTGCTGCCCGCGAAAGACGGCTGCCCGCCCAGCGCCTCGTCTGCCGCATGCATCACCGCGCTGACCTGCTGCATCACCGCGTGCACCGCTTCCGGCACCGCACCGCCTTCCGATTTCTGGAAGCCGAGGTCCGCGAGGTAGGCAGCACCGTACCGGTCGCGGATGAATGTCAGCAGGGGGTCGGTCTGGAAGCCGTGGGAGAACGTGTAGGCCATGTACCCGCCGATGGCGACCGTGTCCGCCAGGGTGAACGGCCGCGGATCGATATCCAGCATCTGGAACTCGATCGGGCGCGGCCCGTTTTCCAGGAAATGGTTGACGCCGTCGAGGTAGGCCTGGGCGGCCTGGAACACCGGTTCGTCGAGGTTCTTGGCGGCCACGAACTCATCGGCGAAACGCGCCAGGCGCAGGGTGCGGAACAGGCGGTCCACGCTGACCAGCTCAGCGCCGAAAACCTCCGCCAGTTCGCCGCGCGCGACCCGTCGCGACATCTCCATCTGGAACAGGCGCTCCTGCGCGTGCAGGTAGCCGAGGGCGCGGTAGGCGTCGTTCTCGGCCTGTGCGTAGATGTGCGGAATACCCCAGCGGTCGAACTTGGCCTCCACCGGATGTTCCAGCCCGGGCAGGATCAGGTAACCGGAGTGGCGCGGCTGCTTGGTGTGCAGGAACAGGGCAAATACGCCGGTCGCCATCCACAGCGCGAGCACCAGGAAGATCGAAGTGAACGTCAGCACGGAACGCACGCTTCAGCCCCCCTTCCGCGGGACACGCCCGGTTGCCATCACGACTCGCCCCCGTCCGTTGGCCCGCCCGCCTCGTCGGCCTGCGCGGCCTGGATGGCGGTGAGGGCGATGGTGTACACGATATCCTCCACCAGCGCGCCCCGGGACAGGTCGTTGACCGGCTTCCGCAGCCCCTGCAGCATCGGCCCGATGCTGACCACGTTGGCGCTGCGCTGCACCGCCTTGTAGGTGGTGTTGCCGGTATTGAGATCGGGGAAGATCAGCACCGTGGCGCGCCCCGCCACCACGCTGTCGGGCGCCTTGGAACGGGCCACGTTCTCCATCACCGCGGCGTCGTACTGCAGGGGGCCGTCCAGTTCCAGGTCCGGACGCCGTTCGGCGGCGATGCGGGTCGCCTCCCGCACCTTTTCCACGTCGCTGCCGGAACCCGACTCGCCGGTGCTGTAGCTGATCATCGCCACCCGCGGGGTGATGCCGAAGAGGACCGCCGAGTCCGCGCTCTGGATGGCGATGTCCGCCAGTTCCTCGGCGTCGGGGTCGGGGTTGACCGCGCAGTCCCCGTAGACCAGGACCTGCTCGGGCAGGCACATGAAGAACACCGAGGACACGATACGCGCATTGTCGCTGGTCTTGATCAACTGCAGCGCCGGACGGATGGTGTTCGCGGTGGTATGCACCGCCCCGGAAACCAGGCCGTCGACCTCGTCGCGGGCCAGCATCATGGTGGCGAGCACCACGTTGTCCTCCAGCTGCGCCTCTGCCATGGGTGCGTTGAGGCCCTTGTGCTTGCGCAGTTCGACCATCGGCTCCACGTAATCGGCGCGCACCTCCTCGGGATCGACGATTTCGAGACCCTCCGGCAGTTCCACGCCCTGGGCCTGGGCCACCCCGCGCACGGCATCCGGGCGGCCAATGAGGACACAGCGCGCGATACCCCGCGACTGGCACATGGCCGCCGCACGCACGGTGCGCGGTTCGTCGCCCTCGGGCAACACGATACGCTTGTCGGCGCGATTCGCGCGTTTCACCAGCTGGTAGCGGAAGGCCGGCGGGGACAGTCGCGGTTCATGCTGGATTCCGCACTTGTCTTTCAGCCACTCGGCATCGATGCGCGCAGCAATGGAGTCCATGACCGCTTCCAGGCGCTCGCGGTCATCGACCGGCACCTCGGGATTCATGCGGTTCAGGGCGGTGATGGTCTGGTAGCTGTTGGTCTCCACGCACAGCACCGGCAGGCCGTCCTGCAGGGCCGGCTCGGCAAGCTGCATGATGCGCGAATCCGGTTCCATGCCGCCGGTGAGCAGCAGCCCGGCCAGGGGCATCCCGTTCATCGCCGCCATGCAACTGGCCATGATGATGTCGTCGCGGTCCCCGGGGGTCACCACCAGGGTGCCGGCACGCAGGTTCGCGCACATGTTGCGCGCGGTGCGCGCGCTCAGGGACACGTGCATGGCCCGCCGTTCGTGCATGCGACCCGCGTTGATCACTTTCGCACCCAGGTGTTCGGCAATATCGCCGGTGCGTGGCGCCACCAGTTCCTCGGCCCAGGGAATGCAGCCCAGCAGGCGGAAGCCGTCGTCATTGAAGATCTTGCACTTCTCGCGGATCAGGGCTTCCTGGCCCTGCTCGGCAACGGTCCCCAGGTGGGGATTGATGCGCCCACTCTCATCCACCGGCGCGTCGATCTTGTTGAGGATGCACCCGATCAGCCGCGGGTCTTCGAGGCCGCCGAACAGGTTCCCGGCAATCTCGATGCGGTCCTCGAGGTGCGCGGGGTCCTTGATACGCCCCGGCACCGCCACCAGGATCACGTCGGCATCCAGGGTCTTCGCGATCTCGGCATTGAGACGCCCGGTCTGGCCATGGGCGCGGGTCTGCACCAGCCCCTCCACCAGGACGACGTCGTGATCCTCGGCGGCCGACTCGTACAACTGCACGATGTCCTCCATGAGGCGGCCGGTCTCGCCGTCGCTGAACAGCTGTCGCGCATGGTCCGGATCCAGGGGCTCCGGCGGTTCGTGATCCATCACCGGGCGCAGCAGGCGGGTGGAGCGGTCCGGCCCCTTGTCGCTCTCGTGTGGCTGGGCGATCGGCTTGCAAAAGCCGACGCGCAGTCCGACCCGGTCCAGCGCCCGGAACAGCCCCAGGGTGACCGAGGTCAGGCCGACACCGAAACCGGTCGGTGCGAGATATAGCGCCTTGGCCAAGCCGCCTGCCTCCCCTTTCAACCGATCAGCCGGGCAGTGTCCCGGGCGATCATGAGTTCTTCGTCGGTGGGCACCACCAGCACAGCCGGGCCATTGCCGTCAGGGCTGATGCGCCCCTCGGATTCACGACCGTGCGCGGCATTGCGCGCCGCGTCCAGGGTCATGCCGAGCACCCCGAGTTGCTCTACGGTGCGGGCCCGCACCCGCCATGAATTCTCGCCAATCCCACCGGTAAATACGAGGGCATCGACCCGCCCGAGGGGTACGCACAGGGCCGCCACGGCCTTGGCCAACCGGTAGCAGAAGACCCGGATCGCCAGGTCGGCGCGATCGTTGCCACCTTCCGCGGCTTCCACCAGGGTGCGCATGTCGTTGCTGATGCCGGACAGGCCGAGCAGGCCGCTCTCGCGGTTGAGCAGTTCATTGATCTCGTCCAGCCCGCAGTCCAGTTCGCCGGCCAGGTATGCGTGCAGCCCGGGGTCCACGTCCCCGCTGCGGGTGCCCATGACCAGGCCCTCCAGGGGCGTCAGCCCCATGGTGGTGTCGACGCTGCGGCCGCCGCGTACCGCGCAGGCGCTGCAGCCGTTACCGAGATGCGCGGTGACCAGGTTGCACTCGGCAAGCGGCCTGCCCAGGCGCGCGGCCGCCTGCGCCGCGACGAAACGGTGACTGGTGCCATGAAAGCCGTAGCGCCGCACCGCGTGGTCCTCGTAAAGCCGCCACGGAACCGGGTACAGGTAGGCGTGATCCGGCATGGTCTGGTGAAAGGCAGTATCGAACACCGCGACCTGGGGCAGCTCGGGAAACAGTTCCCGCGCGGTGCGGATGCCGAGCAGGTTGGCCGGGTTGTGCAGGGGCGCGAGGTGATTGCAGCGCTCGACCTGCTCCAGCAACTCGTCGTTGATCCGCACGGAGTCGCTGAAAAACTCGCCCCCGTGGACCACCCGGTGGCCGACCGCGCCGAGGCGCCCGCGCAGGTCACCGCCGGCCTCCAGCATCGAAATGACCGCCTGCATGGCTTCGCCATGGCCGGCGCCCGGAATGTCGCGGTTGCTCTTCTCCCCCCCGAGCCGGCACTCGAGGCTGGCGTCGGCGTCGCCCAGCTTCTCGGCCATGCCGTCAGCGACATGCCGCTGGCTTTCCATGTCGAACAGGGCGAACTTGATGGAGGAGCTGCCGCAGTTGATGACGAGTATGTCGGTGCCTGGCATATACCGGTCCGTTGCAGAACAATGCGGGCCGCGAGCTGCCGCAACTCCCTGATTCCGGGGCGGTGAACGCACCGGGCAGGATTCCGTGTCAGTGCTAAAGTATAGGTGGAACCCGGGGGGACCGCAGCCGAGGACACGGCATTGCTCTCCGGAGCGAGGACACATGAAGGACAGTCCACCCGCCGAACACTACAGGCGTCTCCGCGACCGATACCCGGAATGTTTCGATGCGCTGGAGAACCTGGGCAGCAGCCTGCGCGACGCCGGGCCGATTCCCGACGCCCAGGCGCACCTCATCCAGCTTGCCGCGGCCGCCACCCTGCGCTCAGAAGGCGCCGTGCACAGCCACACGCGGCGCGCCCTGGCGGCCGGCGCCCGCGCCGAAGAGATCCGCCACGCCCTTCTACTGTTGACCAGCACGATCGGTTTTCCGAACGTGGCCGCCGCCATGAGCTGGGCCGACGAGGCGATCCTGGGAGAGTGACCATGCGACAGGCATTCTCGCCGGACCACAACCAATCAGAAAATGCGGGAGCTTCGGCATCATGAATCCGACTCAGGGACGAATGCGGGTACCGGGCGCGCGGCTCCGCGGACTTGCTGCCGGCCTGCTGGCCATCGCCAGCCCGCTGGCAGCAGCACAATCCGACGACGACCTGTTCGAACTGGACCTGTTCGCCCTCGAGGAGGTCGTGGTCAAGGTCAGCGTCGCGTCCCTGTTCGAAGAGCAGGAACTGCAGGTCGGTTCCAGCACCGCGGTGATCAATCGCAAGGACTGGCAGCGACGGGGCGCACGCCGCTTCACCGACGCGATCTCCAACCAGCCGTCGGTGATGATCCTGCCCACCTTCGGCGGCACCGACGCGATCGCCATTCGCGGCTTCGCCCAGGAGGTCTCGGTACGCGGGGTCGCCACCATTCTCGACGGCGTACCCCTCAACACCCTGGCCTACGGCACCTCCCAATATGACAAGCCGGACATCGGCCTTGGCACCCTCGACCGCATCGAGATGATCCGCGGACCCGGTTCTGCCATCTACGGCAGTGACGCGTTTCACGGCGTGCTGGCGCTGCATTCGTTCGATTCGAAGGAAGACTTCAGCGACGTCCAGGGTGAGATCGGTAGTCGCGGGTATCAGCAGGCCTCGCTCAGGCTGAGTCGGGGCTTGACCGACGCGATTCGCCTCAATTTCGCTGGTGCCTTCAGCGGACAGCCGGACCAGAACCGGAAGTACGATTTCACAGTACCGTGCTGGGGCGCAACCTTGGCGGCACCGGCGGCTTGCCCGGGCCTGCCTGCACGACCGTTCGCGGTGAGGCCCGACGCCGGCCAGCAGGCCACGTCCGACCGGAACCACGAGTACGAATCGCATACGGCCATGTTGAAATTGGTCGTGGATCCGGAAGGCCCGTGGGCGTGGCGCACGGGTATCTATTACAACCGGCACGATGCCCACAAGTTTTCCGATATCGCCCCCCATGTATCGCCGACCGGCGCCATGGAACTAGGAGAAGATGACTTCTCTGGTTCAAATTCGTTTTTTTACATGTGGAATTTCTCCGCAACCCGCGCCCTACCGCATGATATCGAAACGGAACTCAGCAGCTTTTTCTGGACCAATCACCACGAGTCGCGTCTCGAAAACTTCAACCCGATTCTGGGCGTATCGCGAAACAAAACTTTCCTCGGCGTGGACGAAGACCGCCGTGGCATCAAGCTAACTTTCAAACAGGCTGACAATCCCTGGAACACCCAGTGGTCAACGGCGATCGGCTGGAACCGCATGGAAATCAATGACCGGCGAGAGCAGTATCAGCAACTCACCGCGGCGCCGTGTCCGGCCAACTCGACCACCGCGGCGCCGTTCTGCACGTTCCCGACACAGCTGGTGACCCGCGAGATTCTCAGTTTCTTCCTGCAGGCCAAGACCTCGCTGTTCGAGGACAAGCTGCACCTGCTCTACGGCGGCCGCATCGATCACTACCACGACCACGGCCTGAACACGGTCAAAACCCCGCGCCTTGGCATGATCTACCAGCCGATGCGCGACACCGCGTTCAAGCTGCTGTACGGGAACTCGTTCCGCGCCCCGGTCGCCACCGAGCTGACCTCGCTGCAACTGGTGGCG
>JBFGWM010000046.1:0-14481 GCA_041588495.1 Pseudomonadales bacterium
CCCAGCAGGGTCTTGACGTGCTTGCGGTCGAGCCTCACACCATAAATCCAGTTGTCCGCATCCCGGAACTGTACGGGCAGCGTTGCGGTTTCAGAGAAACTTCGCTGGTAGAGAATCCGGATGGGGGAAGTGAACACGGGTGACGGGTCCGAGGCGTGATAGACACAGATGCTGACCTCGCCCGCGATGCCGAGATCCGCGTTGGTGACGAAACTGATTCCGTGCTTGCTGATGTCATAAACCACGCAGTCGGCCACCCGGGTGAGCGCCTCGTGCATGATAAGCGTGACCTCCAGTGGCTCGCGATGATCTTCCGTGTCGGGAATCCTGATCAGGAGGCGTGTCGGCAGTCGCATCCGGCGGCTGGACCGTCGCGGGTCCTGTGCCTCGGGCATGGCCTCGCGTGGCTTGGTCGAGGGTCCGACCGGAGCGCGCAGTTCCGCGTGGTCGGAAATTTGCCGTATCAGGCTCGCGTTGAGTCGGTGGGTCATGATGGTGTTTCTGCCAGCTCAAGTTAAACGATTGATGCGGGCTCCGATCGGGCCCGTTGATTGAAACTATCTCAGATCTGCGGAGCGCGACCCATTGTCCAATGGTACAGCCCGCTGAACAATCGGTCTGGGTTCTGCCTGGCGACACCGGTGTAGGGCCGGCCCATCCGGGCGCCTGTTTTTACTCTGGTTCCAGGCTGGCGTGGATGGTGGCGATCCATTGCGATTCCTTGATAAAACCGCGCTCCCACTGTTTCCAGGCCTGGGGCAATCCGTCCCGCTGGATCTGCGCGAGGTTCTGGCCAGCAGCCAACCGTTGGCGGACATGCCCGATCGTGCCAGTGAGCATGCGGTGATAGGCCTCGAGGTCACTGCGGCTGGACAGGGGGCCATGGCCGGGGATGATCTGTGCGTCATCAGGCAGTCGTTCCAGGACCCTGCCGATGTTCTCGGCCAGGCCCAGTGCATTGCCGCCGTTGGCGACGTCGACGAAGGGGAACTGCCCGGCGAAGAAGTGGTCCCCCATGTGCACGACGTTGGAACCCTCGAAGAAGATGATGCCGTCGCCGTCGGTGTGCCCGGATGGGAAATGCACGGCGCGTATCGCCTCACCGTTGAAATGGATGGTCAGCGACTGGTCGAAGGTCACCACCGGCCATGCGTGTGGCGGCAATGGCTCCACCGTGCGGCCGAAAACCTGCTGGGGCGTGCGTAACCGGTTGCGCACGTTCTCGTGGGCGACCACCAGCGCCTGGGGTGCGAAAACCGTGTTACCGCTGGTGTGATCCTGGTGCCAGTGGGTGTTCAGGATGAAGCGCAGCGGGCCCGGATCGATGGCGGCCAGGGCAGCCCGTACCTTGGAAGCCATGCCCGCGAACTGGTCGTCGACGATGAGGATGCCGTCAGGTCCGGCCGAGACCGCGATGTTGCCGCCGGCAAAGCCGCCGCTTCCCTCGAGCATCCACACGTGGTCCGCGACCCGGGTGGTCTTGAGGCCGACTGCGCTGAAGTCACGTTCCGCGTGCGCCGGGACGGCAAGCAGGAGGCAGAGGATGGCGGAAATTCGGGTGGCTCGGCTCATGAGAAGTTCTCCGTTACTTGAGAGGGCAGCGATGGAATCCACCGCGTTCCTCAGGACGATTCAGGGCTGGCGGACGGCTTTGCACGGGCGGGCGACTCCGGGGTACGCCGGAACAGGCGGTAGATGTCCTCGAGGATGAGATAGTTGACCGGCACCAGCACCAGGGTGATCAGGGTTGCGAAGAGCACGCCAAAACCGAGTGACACGCCCATGGGAATCAGGAACTGGGCCTGGGTGCTCTTCTCGAAGATCAGCGGCATCAGGCCGGCAAAGGTGGTCAGCGAGGTCAGCATGACGGCGCGAAAGCGGGCGACCCCGGCCACCGATACGGCGTCCGTGACCGGCATCCCTTCCGCGCGTCGCTGGTTGACGTAATCGACCAATACCAGGGAGTCGTTCACCACCACGCCGGTGAGCGCGAGCATGCCCATGAAGCTGAGAATGCTGAGGTCCATGCCGAGCAGCACGTGACCGAGAGTCGCGCCGATCAGTCCGAATGGAATGACGGACATCACCATCAAGGGCTGCCCGTAGGAGCGGAACGGGATCGCCAGCAGGGCGTAGATCACGAACATCACGAACAGCGAACCGTAATACAGGCTGGTGAAGGATTCGCGCTGCTCCTCCGCCTCTCCCGCGAGCTCCGCGCGCATGCCGGGGTAGCGCTCCAGGAGCTGCCCGATGAAATTGCGCAGGTCGCTCTTGATGCCCTCGATGTCCGCGGTTTCCTTGTTGACGTCCGCGCTGACGCTGACCACGCGTTCGCGACTGACCCGGCGGATGGTCGAGTAGCTGCGTCCCCACTGGATCTCGGCGACCTCGGTGAAGGGTACGAAGCTGCCCTGCGGCGTGCGGATCCGCATCGACTCCAGGGTCGCGATGGAGCGGCGTTCCGCTTCCGGATAGCGGATCATGACCCGCACGTCGTCACGCCCGCGCTGGATCCGCTGGGCCTCCGCCCCGAAAAAGGCGTTGCGCACCTGGCGCGCGAGCTGGCGCACATCGATGCCCAGCAATTCGGCCTGCGGCAGCAGGCGCAGTTCGATCTCCTCCTTGCCGTCCGAGGTGGTGTCCGAGACGTCGAAAACGCCGGGATACTCGCCGAGGCGTGCGCGGACCTCGGCCGCGGCGGCATCCAGCGCATCGGGATCACTGCCGGTGAGTTCGACTTCCAGCGGGTTGCCGCCGCGACCGATCTCGGCCCGGTAACTCACCTCGCGGGCCCCGGGCACCTGGCCGATCCGCTCCCGCCACGCGCGCACCAGTTCCGAACTGGTGACCTGCAGGGTGCGCAGTTCGGGGGAGACGATCTCGAACATGACCCGTCCGATGTGTGCGCCGCTGGAGCCAAGGCCGCCACTGCTGCCCGTGGTGGAGAGGATGTTGCGGATCACGCTTTCCCCGGTGGCCGGATCGACGTACTCGTCCATCAGTTCCTGCGCGGCCCGGGTCATGCGCACGATATGGCTGTCCGTGATCTCGAACGGCGTCCCCGGCGCCATCTGCAGGGTGGCGCGGGCCGTTTCGCTTTCGACACGGGGAAAGAAGACGAAGCGGACGTGACCGCTGGCGATCACCGCGTACACGAGGATCAGCACCGCGGCGAACACCGCCCACGTCATGTAGCGGTGGCGCAGCGCCGTGCGCAGAAGCGGACCGTAGGCATTGAAGATCAGGCGTTCGAAACCGTCGGCGAAGCGATGCTGCAGGCGCGCCGGCAGGCTGTAATCCTCGGGACGCTCGCCGCGCACCCGCAGGTGCTTCATGTGCGCCGGCAGGATCAGTTTCGATTCCACCAGCGAGAACAGCAGTACCGGGATCACGATCATCGGAATCTGCGCGAAGATTTGTCCGCGCACCCCGCCTATGAACAACAACGGGAGAAAGGCCACCGCGGTGGTCAGGATGCCGAAGGTCACCGGTACGGCAACCTCGTGGGTGCCCTCGATGGCGGCCCGGGTGGGGTCGCCATAGCGCTTGAGGTGGCTGTAGATGTTCTCACCGGTGACGATGGCGTCGTCAACCACGATTCCCAGCACGAGTATGAACGCGAACAGGCTGACGATGTTGATGGTCACACCGAGTTCGGGCATCAGCGCCAGTGCGCCCATGAAACTGACCGGGATGCCCACGCAGACCCACAGGGCCACCGAGAAACGCAGGAACAGGGTGAGCAGGATGAAGATCAGCAGGCCACCCTGGATCGCGCTGTTGGTCAGGGTGGCCAGGCGTGCTTTCACGATCCGCGAGCGGTCCCGCCAGGTGGTCATCTCGATGCCGGGCGGGAGGCTGGCGGCGGCCTGTTCCACGTAGGCGCGGGTCGCGTCGGCAATGGCGATGGCGCTCTGGTCGCCGGTGCTGTAGACCTCGACCAGTACCGTGGGGCGCCCGTTGAACAGCTGGCGCAGGGGATCCTCGCTGAAGCCGTCGTGCACCTCAGCGATGTCGGCAAGCGTGAGCCGGGTGCCGTCGGTGCGGCTGCGTACCACGATGTTTTCGAAATCGGCCTGCCGGTAGGCCTGGCCACGGGTACGCAGGAGAATGTCGCCGCCGGTGGAACGAATCTGCCCGGCCGAGAGGTCGAGGGAGGAGCGTGACACGGCTCCGGCCACTTCCTCCAGGGTCAGGTTGTAGGCTTCCAGCGTCGTTGCCGGAATCTCGATGGCGACCTCGTAGTCGCGCACGCCCTCCAGCTCGACCTGGCTGATGCCGGGCTGCGCCGCAAGTTCGTCGCGCACCCGCTCCCCCAGCCGGCGCAGGTCGCGTTCGCTGAGGTCTCCGGAGATCGCCACCGAGATGACTTCACGGCGGTGCAGGGCGACGCTGTAGATCGGACGTTCCACCTCGGCGGGAAAGGTGCTGATGGCATCGATCCGGTTCTTGAGATCGTCCAGCAGGGTGCGCGGGTCGTAGCCCCCGGCGACCTCCACGGACACCGTGCCGCCACCCTCCCCGGCGTTGGCGGTGATCTCGCGGATGCCCTCGAGGTCGTGGATGGCCTCCTCCACCCGCAGCATCACGCCCTCTTCCACTTCCTCTGGCGTGGCGCCACGGTAGCTGAAGCTGACATTGACGAGATCGAGTTCGAAGGCCGGAAACACCTCGAGGGGGATTCGCTGGCTTACCGCGTGCAGGCCGAGTCCGACGATGAGCAGCATCAGCAGGTTGGCCGCCACGCCGTTGCGTGCGAACCAGGCAATCATGGCGCCGGTGCCTGTTCCCCGCCGGCCACGCGTACCGGCATGCCGTCAGTCGCGAGTGCAAGGGCACTGGTGACGACCCGGTCGCCGTCGGCAATGCCACCACGCGCGACAACCACCCTGTCGTCGCGCCAGGCGACATTCAGATCGCGCCGGCGCAGGAGCCCCCCGGGATCGACGACATATACCGTGTCGGATCCACGGATCGCCTTGCGCGGGACCACGAACACGTCGCGCAACAGGTGGCCTTCGATCTCGGCCTCGACAAACTGGCCGACCTTGAGGGGTGGTTGCCCGTCCGCGCGCCGGCGGTAGGGGTCCTTCACCTGGGCGATCACGAAAACCTGGCGACTCGCGGAATCGATGGTGCCCTCGCTGCGCACCACGGTGCCGGTCCATTGGTGGCGCGTGAACCCGATGGTGGCGGCCAGGCGCGCCAGCGGTCCGTTTGCCACCGGGTCGCCGTTGTCGCGGTAGGCCTCCGGAATATCGATGTGGGCAATCTGGCGGTTGCTGAGCGGCAGGCGGACCTCCACGAAATCCACCGCAAAAATTTTCGCCAGCACGCCGCCGGGGGTCACGTACTGGCCGATGTCGGCATTTTTTTCGAGCACCCGCCCCGCGTAGGGGGCGCGGATCGCGGTGCGTTCCAGGTCGAGCCGCGCCCGGGCCAGTCGTGCCTCCGCCGCCGCCACCGCGGCCCTTGCCCCGGCGAGCTGCGGTTGGCGCAGGGCCAGGGCGCTGGGCTGCTCCGTCGATTCCAGGCGTTCCCAGTCGCGCCGTGCCTGTTCCGCCCGGGCCTGCTCCTCGGCCAGACGCAGGCGGGCCTCGGTCAGTTCCGCCTCGGCGATGGTCACGGCGTTCTGGTAATCGCGTGGATCGATGCGGACCAGCAGGTCGTCGCTGTTGAAGAATCCACCTTCACGGAATCCGGCGCCAACCTCGACGATGACGCCGGCGACCTGGGGCACCAGGCTGCCCTGGGTGCGCGGTTCGACCACCCCGCGGGAGGAGAGCACGATCCGGTAGTCCTGGCGTGCAAGCGGCATCACCTCGACCAGCGGGGCCGGTGCCGGCGCCTGCCTGCGTTCCGGCAGTTCGCGTCCGGCGATCATGCTCCGCGCTGATACCAGCGCAATGACGATGACGAGAACCGGTGCGACGGCGCGCAGGAGTTTTTTCGTATTCACCTTCACCGGGTTTCCACCGTGGTTGCCGCCATTTCGCGCGCGGATTCCCCGGGGTCACCGCCCAGGGCCAGGTACAGGTCGATGCGGTTCTGCAGGCGCCGGTTGCGCACCTCGATCAACGCGCCACGCGCATCGACCGCCCGGCGCCGCGCCTCCAGCAGGGTGATGATATCCACCAGGCCCGCAGAATACTGGTCGGCGGCCAGGCGCTCGGCCTCCACCGACTCGCGTTCGGCGACCGCGCGGGCGCGGACCTCGTCGTCCAGTGCGCGGTCCGCGTACAGGGCAATCTCGACTTCGCCGAAAGCCTGCAGCGCGGCCGCGGCATAGGCGTGCACCGCCTCGTCGGCGACCGCTTTTGCCTGCTCGCGTTCGGCGCGCAGGCGCCCACCTTCGAACAGCGGCTGGGTCAGGCTGGCGGCGACTGACCAGACCAGGAAGTCGGCGTCCAGCAGGTTCCTGAAATGGATGCTGCTGGTACCGCCGGACGCACTCAAAAGCAGTCCGGGAAGCAGGTTGCGGCCCGAGTCGCGCAGGTTCTCGTTGCGTGCCGCGAGGCGCAGGCGTGCCGCCTGCAGGTCGGGTCGCCTTTCGACCAGGGTGGCGGGAATTCCCGCTGCTGGCAGGCGGGCCGGTTCGGGTAGTACATCGGCGGTCTCCAGGGCGGCCCCGGGGTAACGGCCGAGCAGGATCTCCAGCGCGCGCAGCGCGGCGTCGGCGGCCCGCTCGGCGGCCTCCACCTGGCTTTCCGCGCTGGCCACGCTGGCGCGTACCAGGCGCAGGTCGAGGACCGGGTTGAGGCCGCTGATCACGCGCTCCTCGATCACCTCCTCGTTATCCCGGAAATTACGCGCGGTCTCCCGGGCCAGGGCGAGTTGCCGCCCCCTGGTCACCGCGTCGTACCAGGCGCGTGCGACGTTTGCGGCCAGCGAGATCCGCGCCGCGGCGTGGTCCTCGGCGCTGGCCGCGGCGTCCAGGCCGGCGGCACGGGCACGTGCGGAGATGCGGCCCCACAGGTCGGCTTCCCAGCTGACGCCCAGGTCCAGTGAACGGGTGTCAGAAATCGCGCTGGAAATGGAAAACCCGCTTGCACCACTGCGCTTGCTGCGCGAGCCGGCAAGTTCCAGGTTGGCCTGTGGCCAGCGCGCCGCGCCGCTGATCTGCGCCTGCGCGCGGGCCGCGTGGACCCGGGCGGCACTCGCGGCCAGCTCCGGGTTGGCCACGAGTGCCTCGTCGACCAGAGTGGCAAGGCGCGGGTCGCCCAGTGACGTGACCCATCCACCCGTCACCGTTTCGGCGTCGACCGCGACCGACCAGCGGTCAGGAAGCGTGGCCATGGTTGTCCCGGGTTCCACTCGCATCGGGGAGCGGCACGCGGCGAGCAATAGGCACAAAATCACCGTCGCCGCCGGTTTCACCCGCGGTAATGGGATGGGGCCGTGACCGCCGCGGCGGAGTCGGGGCAGGAATCTCAAGCTGCTTACCAAGTGCTGAACCCTGTTTGATTCTGAGTGCTGGTCACGGTTCCGTCGAGCCGGTTCGCGCAACTCATCGCTAGTGTGTAGACTTTCCATCATGTTAAACGTTCGTTCTTTATTTGCCATGGAGGTCCGGGCAGGTACATGCGTTTGAATATCAAGCAACAGCCGCGGCCGCGCCGTACAACATCGTGCTCTTGGAACGCCCTCTGCATTTCGCTGTTGTCAGGCACACTCGCGCCGGCCGGCGCCTTCGCCGATGTGCTGGAACTTGCCGACGGCAGCCGCCTGGTGGGCAAACTGGTGCGGATGGAAACGGAGTACGTACTGTTCCAGACCAGCTTCTCCGGCGAACTGTCCATCGCCCGCAAGGCGGTCACCGGTCTCGAGACAGACGCACCGGTGGTGGTGTCCCTGGCCGATGGCAGCCGCCTGGTCGGCAACCTGCGTAACACGCCCGGTGAAGGGCAGCGCATCGCCACCCGCCTGGTCGGCGAGGTGCCGCTGGAACCCGCGCAGATCACCGCGCTCTGGGAGCCCGATGCCAAGGCGCCGGAAGTCGTGGCCATGGAGAAGGCGCAGCGGGAGCACGCGTTGCAGGTGGAGGAATTGCAGGCCGCGCGGCGCAGCGCGGATGATGTCTGGACCGGTGCGGCGGCCATCGGCATCGCCGGTTCCGACGGCAACACGCGCAAGAACAACATGAACGGTTCGATCCAGGCCAAGCGCACCACCGAGTTCGATCGCCTGACGCTGGGTTTGCAGGGGCGCACTGCAAGCGACCAGGGGAAGCAGACCGAGGCCGAGGTCATTGCGACCGCCGGACTCGAGCGTGACTTCACCGAGCGCTGGTTCGCCTTCGGTGACGCGTCATTCGAGCGGGATCGCTTCGAGGACATCGACCTGCGCGCCATCTTCACCTCGGGTGTCGGTTACTTCGTGCTGAAAAAGCCCTGGCAGGAATGGAAACCGAAGCTGGGTCTCGGCTACCAGTTCGAGGCGTTCGAATCGACGCCGAACGAGGGGAGTTTCGTGCTCTCGATGGGGTACGAGTACTGGGTGACCATGGCGGGGCGGACGAAATTCGGTCACAACCTGACCTACCTGCCGTCCATCGAGGATCCGGGGAAGGACTACCGTGTGATCAGCGAGGCCACCCTGAAGTATCCGTTGTCTGCCGACGAGGCCTGGAACCTGCAGTTTTCACTGAAGCACCAGTTTGACGGCCTGGTGCCACCGGGCGTCAAGGACCTCGACACCCACTACAAGGTCAATATCGGCTACGACTTCGACTGAAGGCGGGTTGCCGCGGGCGGCAGTCCGCCCGCGGGCCGCGTGGCCTTATTCCCAGAGTACGTCCTTGTCCGCGCTGTACCACTTGTCGAGGTACTGCTCGTAGTTTTTCTCCACGATGTTGCGCTTGATCTTCATGGTCGGGGTGAGGAAGCCATTCTCGATGGTCCATGCATCCCGCACGATGGCCAGGAATTGCAGGTGCTCGTGGGGATCCAGGCCTGAGTTGACCTCGGCCTTGAGTACCGCGAGCTCGGTTTCGAAGGCGTCTTTTTCCACCCCTTCCTTGAGATCCTGGATCGCATCCTCGGAAAGCATGATGAGCGCGTAGGGCTGGCCCTGGTCGGCGCCGGCCACGCAGCAGGCCTCGATCATCGGGTGTGCAGTCAGCTTGTTCTCGATCGGCGCGGGTGCGACGTATTTCCCCTTGCTGGTCTTGAACAGTTCCTTCACCCGGCCCGTGATCCTGAGTCGACCCTCGTCGTCGATCTCGCCCATGTCGCCCGTGCGCAGGAACCCGTCCTCGGTAATGTCTTCCGCCGTCTTCTCCGGGTTCTTGAAGTAGCCCAGCATCATGCCCGGACTTTTCACCAGGATCTCGCCGTTCTCGTCGATACGGGTTTCCACGCCCGGCGTGGAGTGCCCGACATATCCGACCCGCGCCTCGCCGGGACGGTTGGCGTGTGAGTAGGCGAAGTTCTCGGTCATGCCGTAGCCTTCGAGCAGTTCCATCCCGAGGCTGCGGTACCAGGCGAGGATGTCCGGCGGCAGCGGCGCGGAGCCCGTGGCCGCGTAGCGCACGTGTTCCAGGCCCAGTTGTTCGAGAATCTTGCGCTTGACCTTCTTGCTGATAAACGGGATGCGGAACAGGAAATCCTGCTTGCGCTTGGGCAGCTTGGCGAACACGCCGGACTGGAACTTGGTCCACAGGCGCGGAACCGAGAAGAAGATGGTCGGCTTGGCCCGGCGCAGGTCCTCGAGGAATGTCGGCAACCCCTCGGTGAAGAAGATATGGAAGCCGAACATCAGCGCCGGCATCTCGAGGACGCCGCGCTCGAATACGTGCGACAGGGGTAGATAGGAGAGCATGCGATCTTCCGGGGTCATCGGCAGGATCTGCGACATCCCGGTGGGCACCGCCATCATGCCCTTGAAGCTGGTCATGACGCCCTTCGGCGCACCCGTGCTGCCGGAGGTGTAGACGATCGTCGCCAGGTCCTCGAGGTCCCGATCCGGGTTGCCGGTCATCGGGGCGACTTCCTTCACGGCTTCGTTCCACGGAATCCCGGCACCCTCGGGACCCTGGGGCAGGGTGACAATCGGCAAGCCCTCTGGAACGCCTTTCTTCATTTCATCCCAGGCGTCCAGCGGCCCGGCGAACAGAAGCTTCGCCTCACTATGTTCCAGGATGTAGCCCACGGTATCGCCATTCAGGGTCGGGTACAGGGGTACGGTGACATTGCCGGACATCCAGATGGCGAGGTCGGCCATGATCCAGTGCGCACAATTCTGCGACATGAGGGCGATCTGGCTGCCTGCCGGTATATCCAGGGACTGGATATAGGACGCCATCCGCCGCACCTGCTGGCCGACTTCCTTGAAGGAGTAATCGGTGACCTGGCCTTTCACGGGCTGGGTCAGGAAAATCCTGTCGGGGGTCTCGCGCTCCCAACGGTAGAATGCAGCCAGAGGAGAAACTTCTACTTTTAATTCAGGCATTTGTGGGTTCCCGCTGGTTTCTTGAAGTGGGGTTTTTGAAGATTTTTGAAGAACTGTCCAGCCTGACAGTGTAGCCTGTTCTGTCACGCGGGGCGCGCTCAGAGCCATGGGTTGCCCATGCGCTCACGCTGGATAATCAAGGGGTGATTATTTAAGATTTGTCGAGCGGTGGCCACCCTTGGCCAGGCCGATGACGAATGCCGGAACACACGATGCCCACAGGAAAAGGAAAAAACTGGCTGGGAGGCGAAGAGCTTCCGACCATGAAGGTTTTGGAAAAAACCGGTGAACTTCGTCGTCGCGAGAAGCGCGAGCCTCCTGACCCGATATTCTGCTTCATTGATGAGGACTGGAACTGGCACCGGGTAACCATTGCCCTGATGCTGGGCGAGGACTCGCCCGAGAACAACCTGCCGGTGGAACTGGTCGATTGCAGTGAGCTTGGTCTCTCGATCTCCTGTACCCGTGCAGTCGCGCGGGGTGCCGCAATTGGCGTCGTGGGCATGGACGCCATTGACCGGCGTGTTCTTTTTACAGACCATTACCGCGTCCGCAATGTGCGCAAGCGCCCCCAGGCGAGCGGCAATGGCGCGTCGCGAAATCGAAAACCCGATGGTGCGCAAGCATCTGCTGCCAGCGACGAGACTGACCACATCTCATACACCTTTGGCGCAGTCGTCAGCGACAGTCTCGTGAAAGAGCCAACGACCCCCACGGAGTTCGTCTATGGCCTGTATCACGAAGAGGAAGCCTCCTACCTGCTGACCAAGGCGACCCTGGACAGCGTGTTCCTGAACCACCTCCGCGAGCAAGCCGATCTCGATATCATCGATACCCTGATTGAGATCAAGAATGTCCAGGCGGCTTTCGGGACTGCGAGCCCTGCCGGCTGATTTCCGCCCGGTGTCCCTTGTCGGGCGCGGGCCCCGATGAGCTTCTGAGGACGGTTCGCCCTCGCAATTGAAACGACGAGCCGTTCCCGGCGAGCCTCAGCGTAATTTCCAACTGTACATTTTACCGCCCATTGGGTTAACCTGAGCCGATCGCATAATAATTAACCTATTGTTGTGGCGACAATTTTTGATGTGTGCGGCCTGTCGATTGAACGGACCGGGTCCGGTCCGAAGCGTTGCGGGAGGCGGGTGATGGGCAGCGACCATCCAGGCTCCGGAATTCAGACCCGAGGGGGTGCTGGCTCGTGAACTCAGAAGATCTTGGTGGCTGGGCCTCGCTTTCGGGACTTCCGACTCTGGAAGTGGGTTTGGTCGAGGAAGAACCGCGGCGCAGCGAGGCGCGGGAAGAGCCGGTAACGCCGCTCGTGTATCTCGACGACGACTGGACTCCGCACCGCCTGCGTCTTTCCGTGTGCCGGGAAACACTCGACGGGTCCCGCGAGGAAACCGCCGAGTTGCTCGACTGCAGCGATACCGGGATGGCGGTCACCGGAAAACGCGCCGCGCGTTGCGGCGAACACATTTCGGTGGTTGCCGAGGACGCGGATGACGGCGAGGCCCTGTTCCGGGAGCCCTTCACGATTTGCAATGCGCGCCGTCAGCGCCTTGCCCCCCCGACTGGCGGCAAAGCGAGCTCATCCGACCCGGCTCATGGCAGCAGTCATATTGAGTACACCTTTGGCGTGACCGTCGACAAGAGCATGGTTAACGAACCCGACAGGCCCGACAGGTACGTGTTCGGATTGAAACTCGAAGAGGGCGAGCACAGTCGGGTCTACAAGGCTTTCTTTGACACCCTGCTGCTGGAGTACCTCGGGTCCGAGGCGGGAGATGACCTCGAAAAGGTCCTCGTGCAACTGAAACAGGCCTCTGCTCAGGGCGGGCCTTGAGCCAACCCGCGCCCGCTGCTTGCCGGTCTGCCACCTCGCCTGCGCGTCTCCGGCGAGCTACCGGAAAACTTTCCACCGACCGATCATTTCCGCGGTTTCCAGTTCTGTTCGCATCTTCATTACTGACCGGTTGGGACCTGGATGGCGTCCCAGGCACGTATTGTGGCCGGGACGGTCATTCCGCCCGGCACGGAAATCTCTAGACTTTCACGCCCTGTGGAGACCGCCGGAATGGTCGCCTATTCTAGATAGTCTCCCTTGATTCAGGCGGGCCCGGACCCTATTTCAACGCAGGTGATGTGTCCGCGCAGCTGCGATGGGCTGAGCACGTCGATCGTGGCCCGGGAGTTCCGGTGTGCCCGCAGCCGGGCCCATCCGGGCCGGCCATGCTGTCTGGTTCACCCTTGAGGAATGCGGATCAGTATTCCCGGGCTTCGCGCCCCTTTACAGAATTGCAACGAGGATTCAGCGAATGAAGAAAGTCATCAGTGTCACCATGGGCCCCTCGGAACAGGATCACGAGTTCCAGACCAAGTTTCTCGGCCAGGATTTCACCGTGCAGCGACTCGGTGCGGACGGCGACGACGGCAAGGCCTGGGAACTGTTGCGGCGTCACCAGGCGGATGCCAACGCCATGGGTCTGGGTGGGGTCAGTGACCATTACCAGGTCGGTTCGCAGACGATCGTCAACAAGAGCAAACGCCGCCTGATGAAAGTGGTGACACGGGTGCCGGTCACCACGGGCGCCACGGTGCGCCGCATCCTCCAGGTTCGCGCCATCCGCGAAGTGCAAAAGGAACTGGGGAACTACTTCAACAACAACCTGGTTCTGTTTCTCTCCGGCATGCGCAACTACCACATGGCGGTGGCAATGTCGGATTACACCCGCAACCTCAAGTTCGCCGATGCCATCGATCATACCGGCGCCCCCAAGCTGCTGACCTCCATCGAACAACTTGAACTCTACGCCAGGGGCAGTCGTCTGGCCGGGACCTTCGCGCCCGCGCGCAAGCTCGAGTCGATCCTGCCGAGCCGCCTGCCCAGCCTTCGCAAGCAGGCCATCGACAAGGCGATGGAGAAGTGCCACGTGATCGTCGGCACCTTCGGAGAGATTCGCAGCTTTGGTACCGAGAAGAACCTCGAAGGCAAGACGGTGATCACCTCGGCGATCGATGACGAGCGGATGGAGTTCTTCAAGGAGTGCAAGGTCAACCTGGTGGTCGACGTGTCGCCGAAACTGTTCGACAACGTCGTGGGCGTCAACACGCTCGAGGCGATGATGCTCGCCGCGCTTGATACCACGCCGGAGGAATTGTCGGACGACGACATCAACGAGATTCTCGATGAACTGAAGGTCAAGCCGCGCCTGCTGCATCCGACAGGTAAGTTCCGCAAGATCCGCCGCTTTGCGTTCGTGGTGCATCCGCTGAGCCAGGATTTCATCAAGCAGGGCTTTCCGATTCCCGAAAAGACCCCGAAGCTGGTGATGAACCAGGTGGAAAAACTGGCGGCCCACCTCCCGCCGATGGTGTACTCGAAAGTCGAGAACATCGTCTCTCCCACCGGTGCCGAGGCGGAGGGTTGGCTGATCTCCGTCGGCGGAACGCCGAAGGAGATGCTGGCGCGAAATCCCGAGTTCACTTACCGCCGTCTGCTGGCCGCAGCAAAGATGGCCGAGGAGATGGGCGCGCAGATCATTGGTCTCGGCGCCTTCACCAAGGTGGTCGGTGACGCCGGGGTGACGGTTGCGCGGCGCGCCGACATTCCGGTCACCACCGGGAACAGCTATTCCGCCTCCGGCGCCCTGTGGGCCGCCGCGGACGCGATGCGCCGGATGGGACTGGTCGACGTGGGTGAGAACGGCAAGGTTGCGGCGAAGACCATGGTGGTCGGCGCGTCGGGGTCCATCGGTTCGGTCAGCGCGCGCCTGATGGCGATGGCTTTCGACGAGGTCTACCTTGCTGGCCGCAATCTCAAGAAACTCGAGGCGTTGAAGCAGTCGATCCTCAAGGAAACCCCTGACGCGAAAGTGTTCGCGACTGTCGACTATGACAATCAGCTTGCCGACATGGACATGATCGTCACCTCGACCTCCGGAGCGGGCAAGAAAATCCTGGACATCACCAAGGTGAAACCCGGGTGCGTCATTACCGATGTCGCGCGGCCGCTGGATCTGCCGCCAGAGG
>JBFGWM010000047.1:0-14171 GCA_041588495.1 Pseudomonadales bacterium
ATCCCGTAGGCACGCAGCACCTCGCGCACCTCGTCGGGGCGCAGGTAGGTGCGCGACTGGCTCAACGCAGTGTGCAGCGGCTCGAGGACCTGCAGGCGACGCTCGGCATTCTCGACCAGGCGCAGCGGCGGGGTCTCACTGAGCGCCTCCTGGCTGCGCCGGTGCTGCACCATGTACATGAACGCGCTCACCGCCTTGCCGGGAGACGCGTAGGTCGGCAGACCCTCGGATTCCAGCAGGCGCCGCGCCTCGCTGGCGGATCGCTTGCCCATCCAGCTGCACAACACATTGCAGTACAGGTCACGGGCCACCGGGGCGACCGCCTCCGCCGTGGCGACGCCGGGCGCGGCCTCGGTGGGCGCGTGGGTGACCAGCACGGCATCGACCCCGGGATCGCGGCCGATGATTTTCAGGGCCTCCGCGAACCGCTGCGGCGTGGCATCGCCGTTGATGTCGACCGGGTTGCGCTGGTTCCAGAACCGCGGCAGCACTTTGGACAGCTTGAGCACCGTTTCCGGCGCCAGCTCGGCCAGCTGCCCGGAGCGCAGGATCAGCTGGTCGGTGGCGAGCACGTTGGGCCCGAAGCCGTTGGAGATCATCGCCAGCCGCTCGCCCTGCAGCGGTCGCATGCGGGTCAGGGTCTCGGTGGCGTCGAACAGTTCCTCCAGGTCCTCGATGCGCAGCGCACCGGCGCGACGCAGGGCCGCGGAGATCACCTCCTCGCTGTCGCCGAGACCCGGCACCGGCTCCACCTCGTAACCGCGCGAGGCCGCAAACAGGCCGCTCTTGATCACCAGGACCAGCTTGCCGCGCGAGGCGATGCGGATGGCGGAGAGGAACTCGCGCGGCTGGTCGATGCGCTCGATCTGCAGGATGATCGCGCGCGTTCCGGGATCCTCGGCGAGGTAGTTCACCAGGTCCGCGACGCTGACGTCATACTGGTCACCGAGGGTCAGGAAGTGGGAGAAACCCACTCCGCGGCCACCCGCCCAGTCCAGCATCGCCAGCCCCAGGATGCCCGAGTAGCCGACGTAGGCGACACGCCCGCGCGCGGCGCCCGGGCGCACCGTGCTGGCGTTGAGCCGGGCTCCCGGCACCAGCAGACCCAGCGAATTGGGCCCCAGCACGCGGATGCCGTGTTCGCGGATCACGCTCAGGATGGAGTCGACGAGCACCCGTTCACTCTTGCTCTGGCCCCGCGAAAATCCACCGGACAGCACCAGCGCCGCCTTGGCGCCCCGCTTGCCCAGGGAATTGAGCACGCGGGCGACGTCATAGGGGGACACGCACAGGATCGACAGTTCCGGCAGTTCCGGCAGGCGACTCACGGAGGAATGGCAGGGAATGCCCTCCACTTCCTTGTGTTTCCTCGAGCAGACCATCACCCGGCCCGCGTAACCGGCCTCCAGCAGGTTGCGCAGGACCAGGGATTCGGTCGCATCGGGCGCGGCGAAATCGCCGATGACCGCGATCGACTCCGGATCGAAGAACGCTTCCAGGTGACGAACGCTCATACCGCGGGAACCGCCCGAAATGCATTATGCTGGTATCAACCAGCATAGTTTCGCGGCCCGCAAGTTTCTTGCTGAGTTGCGATCGCTGACCCGACCTCCCGCCCTTCGCAACGGGGAGCCCCGCGAAACCCGCATGCCGACCGCCCTGATCAGTCACGATGCCTGCATCGCCCACGACATGGGCGACATGCACCCGGAATCACCGCAACGCCTGCTCGCGATCCGCCAGCGGCTGGCCGACACCGGGCTCGCCGATGACCTGTTGATGGTCCGGGCAAAGCCCGCGAAACGCCGCCACCTTCTGGGTGCGCACCCGGAAGGCTACATCGGCCAGATCGAGACCCTGGCGCCGAAACACGGCCTGCTGATGGTCGATCCGGACACCGCCATGTGCCCGGCCTCCCTGCGCGCCGCGAAGCTGGCCGCGGGCGCCGTGGTGCAGGGCACGGATCTGGTCTACGCAGGACGCGCGGACAGCGCGTTCTGCGCCGTGCGTCCGCCGGGACACCACGCCGAGTTTCGCAGCAGCATGGGATTCTGCCTGTTCAACAACGTCGCCGTCGGCGTGCACCATGCCATGCAGGCCCATGGCGCGGAACGGGTCGCGGTGCTGGATTTCGACGTGCACCATTGCAACGGCACGATCGACATTTTCAAGGACGAGCCCGGCGTGCTGGTGTGTTCCAGTTTCCAGCATCCCTACTACCCGTTCCGCTACGCGGACATCCGTCGCGCCAACATCGTCAACACGCCACTGGCGGCCGGGACCCGCGGCGCGGAGTTCCGCAAGGCAGTGGAACGCGACTGGCTTCCCGCGGTGGAACGCCACCGGCCGCAGATCATCTTCGTGTCCGCCGGCTTCGACGCCCACCGCGCCGACCCCCTGGCCGACCTGCTGCTGGACGAGTCCGATTTCCGCTGGGTGACCGCCCTGATCGTCGATCTCGCGGAACGCTATGCCGGTGGGCGCATCGTCGCCACCCTGGAGGGGGGATACGACCTCGAGGCCCTGGCCAGCAGCGTGCAAAGCCACCTGGAGGTGCTGTCCGGCCAGCCGGAGTGACCCGGCACGTCAAGAACCTGCCGGTTTTGGTCCCCCATCCCGGCAGTGTCCTGCCCTTCCCCGCGCCACGGTTCATCCGTGAAAAACGGCCTCTCGTCGCGAATTTTCGGGGCGTCCCCGGGCGCACGAATCCAAGTGCCTGTTTTTCCTGAACAAGATCATTTGGCGCGAATACCGGCGCCGGAACCGCGTGCGGCGCGGGACGGTCTATTGGTCAAGAACGGAAAAAAGCAGCCGATGAATTGATCAAATGGCGAGCAACTTGCATCACAAACCGCAAGGCACGCCATTCGGTCCAGGGAGGACAAGGCAATGGGAATCTGCGCAAGCGAGCTGCTTGAATATGTAATCCGGCCCACCCTCAGGCACCTCGGGGTGGTCTCGGCGGCGGCAGAGACCCTGCTGCTCGGCACCGCGGCCCGCGAAACCGGTCTCGGCTACCACCTCGGCAACTGTGACTCGGGCGCCGGAATCTACCGGATCGACGCCGTCACCCACCGCCGCGTGTGGGACGAGTTCCTGGCCTTCCAGCCCGACTTCGCCAGCGCGGTGCGCGGGCTCGCCAGTCAGCACGAATTCCTCGCCGACCCAGATGCCGAACTGGCCACCAACCTGCGCTATGCGACCGCAATCGCATGGGTGATCTACCTGTGGAAGGGCGCGGACATCAGCGGCAGTCCCGACCTGCACCGGCTCGGTGACCTGTGGCGGAACCACTTCCGCCCCGGCAACCATCCGGACCCGGAAGACTTCGAGGACAGTTACCTGCGTTACGTGTGCCCCGACGTCCCGCGCCTGGCCGCGGTGCGCGACGCCCGCGGACGCCGCGGACACTTCGCCGCCTGAAGACGGGACCTCGATCCTCTTCAGGTGCCGGGATCGGAGCGCCGCGCGGCGTCGGCCTCCATCTTCTCCAGTTCCCGTTTCAGGGCCTCCATGCCTTCCTCCAGCACGCGGCCGGCCTCCTCCATGTCCTTCATGAATTCCTCGCTGGCCTGGCGGATGAACTGGCCGAAAGTGCCGCCGACGATCGCGGCGACGGTAACCGGGTAATCAACCTTCCACTGCCCGTCGACCCGCGCCAGGCTGGTATGGGTGTCCACCTCGCCGGCGCCGTCGGCATCCTCGAAGCGGATATAGGTCGCGACCCGCGCCCGGTCGCCCTCGACCGTGGCCTCGCCGATACGGATCTCCTGGAAGCCCCCGTCGCTGTCCCCGTCCTCGAGCATGGCGGCACTGGACGCGGTGGCCAGCGCCCGCGCCGCCTGCATGTCCTGGCGGTCGATGGCCTCCCAGAAGCGCTCGGTGACCGAACGCGGATCGTCGCGCTGCACGGAACAGGCCGAGAGCGCCGCCACGAGGACAACGACGGCGATGCGCGGGCCGGTGAGCATGCTCATGGGATGATCCTCCTCGGGATACTTACCTACAAAAATGATCGCTGTCCCGGATCCGGGTCAATGCCTCGGCCGCACCCATGCGCAACACGTGGTCCGCCAGGTCCGACACTTCCGTCTCCACGGGGTTGATCTCGACCGTGGGCTTCCCCGCCATCCGCGCGCGCAGCATGGGCTCGGTGATGTAGGGAAACAGGCTGCTGGTTCCGACGCTGAACACCAGGTCGAAGCCGCGGTCGAGTTCCCGGTACAGGGTGGTGACCGCGGCCTCGGGCAGCAGTTCCCCGAACAGGACCACGTCCGGGCGCACCAGTCCGCCACAGTCGGGGCAGCGCGGCAGTCCCGCGAGGTGGCTGTAATCGCGCACCGTTTCCCGGTAGTCGCACTGCACGCAGTACAGATCAGTGACCCGGCCATGAATCTCCACCAGGTTGCGCGAGCCGGCGGTGCGATGCAGGCCATCCACGTTCTGGGTCAGCACCCAGGTGCCGGGCTTTTCGCGTTCCAGGTCGGCGATGAAGCGGTGCCCGGCATTGGGCGCGACCCCGCGACAGGCGCGTTCGATCTCCAGCAGGTAATTCCAGGTCACCGCCGGATCCGACGCGAACTGCGCCCCGGACAGCACCACCTCGATGGGCAGGCCGTGGGCGGTTTCAGTGTCCTCGTAGAGTCCGCCCACGCCGCGGTAGGTGGGCATGCCGGAATCGGCGGAGATTCCCGCGCCGGTGATGAACAACACCCTCGACGCGTCCCGCAGTAACGCGGCGACCTCGTCGACGGCGGGATCCTTCATGCCAGGTTGAGCACCCGCAGCCGTTCGGGCTCCGCGCTCTCCCCCGCGGGTTGCGATTCCAGCGCGGCAAAATCAAACAGCGCGCTGTCGCCGAGGTGCGAGGGCACCACCTTGCGCATGCTGCTGAGGAGGTTCTCGACGCGGCCGGGATGTTTCCGCTCCCACTCGCGCAGCATTTCCTTGATGGCCTGGCGCTGCAGGCCTTCCTGGGAACCGCACAGGTCGCAGGGGATGATCGGGTACTGCATCCAGTCGGCGAAGCGCTGGATGTCCTTCTCCCGGCACAGGGCCAGGGGCCGGATGACGACGTGGCGGCCGTCGTCGCTGAGCAGCTTGGGCGGCATGGCCTTGATGCTGCCGCCGTGGAACATGTTGAGGAACAGGGTCTCCAGCATGTCGTCCTGGTGGTGACCGAGGGCGATGCGGGTGGCGCCGATCTCGGTGGCGAAGCCGTAGAGCGTTCCGCGGCGCAGGCGCGAGCACAGGGCGCAGGTCGTCTTGCCCTCGGGTATCAACTCACGAACGATGCTGTAGGTGTCCTTCTCGATGACGTGGTACTCGACACCGAGACCTTCCAGGTATTCCGGGAGCACGTGCTCCGGGAACCCCGGCTGCTTCTGGTCCATGTTGACTGCCACGATCTCGAAATCCACCGGCGCGCTGGCCTGCAGGTTCAGGAGAATGGTCAGCATGGTGTAGGAGTCCTTGCCGCCGGAGAGGCACACCATGACGCGGTCGCCGTCACCGATCATGCCGTATTCCTCGATGGCCATGCCCACACGGCGGCGCAGGCGCTTCTGCACCTTGTTGAACTCGTTTCTCTCGCGGGCATTCAGGATGCGCATGTCGCCCTCCGGGCAAAGTTCTTCGCGTCACGCGGGTTCGGCACACGGGGGCCGAATGGGTTAGGATGAAACGGTCATTCTACCATCTTCAGACCATGCACCGACCCGCCCTGCAGAGCGCCCCCGAACTGCCCTCAGCCGCTGACGTCAGCCGCCTGCTGGAGCAGGTGCGGGCGATTGTCGAGTCGTCTGCCGACGGTCTCAGTGAGCACGCGCTGATCAAGGCCCTGCGTGAGGACCCCGACTGCATCCTGCCCGAGGGGTCGCTGTCCGACCCGGTCATCCTCTACCGGGTTCACTTCCTGGTGTTTCACGCGCTCTACCACCTCCGCGACCGTTACCGGGAGAGCCGCGAGGCGAACCTGTTCATCGGGCCCCTGCTGATCTGCCGGGAAGCCTATGAGAACGGCGAGGCGGGACTGGCGAAGAACGATTCCCTGCGCCGTTTCTACCTCGACCTCGACAATCTCGAGGCCAGCCGCGAGGAGATCGAGGACCTGCTGGCGCGCGCCAACCAGTTCCTGGTGTCCGATTCCGAGCGTGCGGAAGCCCTGCGCACCCTTGAACTCGATGAGCACGCCAGCCGCGAGGACATCCGCCGCCGTTTCCGGGAACTCGCCATGCGCCACCACCCGGACCGTGGCGGCGACGGCGAGAATTTCAAGCGCATCTGCGCGGCCATGGAACTGTTGACCGAGTCGCGGGCGGAAGGCCGCCGCCACTGAGCTGGCCCGCCACCGGTCGGCTCGCTAAAACGAAAGAATTAAAGTTTCGGTAAACCAACCTTCACCGGAGTCTCCTGCATGAACGGTACCGCCAATCCCGCGAACCCGATCAGCGAACTGTTCTCCACGCAGCAGTTCATGCCCCACGGCCACTGCTTCCTGTGGAAACCCGAGTTGCTGTGGGTGCATGTCGTCTCCGATACCCTGATCGCGGCGGCCTACGCCTCCATTCCCGCCGCCCTGATCTACTTCGTCCTCAAGCGCAAGGACCTGCAATTCGAGTGGATTTTCATCCTCTTCGGCATCTTCATCCTGACCTGCGGCGGCACCCACCTGATGGCCATTTACACGACCTGGGAGCCCAGTTACTACCTTTCAGGCCTGGTGAAGCTGGTGTGCGCCGCGGCATCGGTGGGTACCGCGATCGCCCTGTGGCCAATGATCCCGAAACTGCTGGCCCTGCCCAGCCCGACCCAGTTGCGCACCGCCAACGCCTCGCTCGCCATCGAGATCGAGGAGCACCACGAGGCCCGCGAACGGCTGGCGGAGCAGACCGAACAACTGCGCGAGGCCAACGCGAAGCTGCGTGAGTCGAACCAGCACCTCGACGAGTTCACCTCGGTGGTTGCCCACGACCTGCAGGAGCCGGTGCGCAAGATCATCTCCTACGGCGAACTGCTTGCCGATACCTATGGGGAGGAGATCCCGGATCCGGTCCGCGACAAGCTGCAGCGCATGGTCAACGCGTCCAACCGCATGCAGCAACTGATCAATGACCTGCTCACCTACGCGCGCATGACCAGCCGAGATCTGCAGTTCGAACCGGTGGCCATCGGCAAGGTTGTTGAGGAAGTGGCGGAAAACCTGGACGCCAGGATCCAGGCCAGCGGGGGCGAGATCCGGATGACCACGCCGATGCCGACCATCGACGCCGACCAAACCTGCATGTGGCAGCTGTTCCAGAACATCGTGGGTAACGGACTCAAGTTCCACCGTGAGAACGTGCCGCCGATCGTCGAGGTCAGCGCGGAACGCCTGCCGGGAAAAGACGACGCGGCGCCCGTTTGCTGGAAATTCACTGTCTCCGACAATGGGATCGGCATCCCCGAGGAGTACCGGGAACGGATCTTCGAAACCTTCATGCGCCTGCACGGACGCAGCAAGTTCGAGGGGACGGGGATCGGCCTTTCAGTGTGCAAGAACGTGGTGGAACGGCACGGCGGCCGCATCGAAGTCGACAGCGTCGGGAACGAGGGCACCATCATCTCGATCATCCTGCCGGAAACGCAGGCGAAGAGAAAAAAGAAACTGCTTGCCTGAACCGCCTTCAGGAGCCGGCGCGAGCCGGTTCCGCTCCCGACTCCTCGGCCTCGGGGGGCATGACAATGGACGTGTTGACCACCCCGACCATGCAGTTCTTGCCCTGCTCCTTGGCGGTTGCGAGGGCGCTGGTGGCTTCCTCGATGAGGATGTCCCGGGCGATGCCCGTATACGGCTGCGCGGTGGCGACGCCGATACTCACGGTGAGAATGTCACCGGTGCTGGATCCCTTGTGGGTGATACCCAGTGACCGGATCCGGTCCATGATCTGTTCGGCGACGAACCGCGATCCGTCCTCATCGGTATCCGCCAGCACCAGCCCGAATTCCTCGGAGCCCAGACGCGCGACGATGTCCCCCGGCCGGTACACGCCGTGGGACAGGTCCAGGGCGATCTGGCGCAGCACCTCGTCGCCCTGCGGGTGGCCGTAGATCTCGTTGTACATCGCGAAATCGTCGATATCCACGAGAACCACCGAAAGCGGGGTACCGTAGCGGACCGCCCGGTGCCATTCCTGCTGGTAGAAATTGTTGAAGCGGCGCAGGTTGGCGATCCCGGTCAGTGCGTCCGCAGAGGACAGCTTGTCCAGTTCATGACGGGCCTCGGCGAGGTCCTGGTGGGCGACGCGAAGTTCGTCCTCGAGCTGGCGTCGCTCGCTGATGTCGCGCAGGTGCACGGCGACCGTGTTGTCGTGTTCACTGGACGCCGCGTTCCATTCCACCCAGCGATAGGTGCCGTCGGCGCGCTGCATCCTGCAGTCGAAGGTGAGAACGGTTTCCGAGGTCTCCAGCAGCTTGGCGAAGCCCTGGCGGGCCTCGTCGCGGTCGTTGGGGTGGACCAGGTCCAGGCACGGCATCTCGAACAGGTCGTCGCTGTCGTAACCGAGCAGGTGCGACCATGAATGGTTGAAACGGAGCAGGGTGCCATCGAGATCCAGCAACCCGAGCATGTCAGGGGAAATCTGGAAAAAGCGGTCGGTCTCCTTGCGCTCCATCTGCAGGGTGAGCGTGCGACCGATGCCGTTGGCCATGATCTCCAGGGCCTCGACATCCTGTTCCGTGAATGGCTCGTCGCGCGGTTCGCGGGAAAAGAAGTTGATCGATCCGTAGAGCATGCCGTCGACCCAGATCGGTGCCCCGAAATAGGTGTGGGCCGGCAACCCGCAATGCCCGCGCAGGCTGCTGAATTCCGTGTCCTCGCGCACGTTGCTCGTGTGGATGGAATGCTTGAACCGGATCACCTGCGAACAATAGGTCTGGTCGAGATTGAAGCGGGCTCCGAGCAGCGACCCCTTGTCCTCGCCCTCGACCGCCAGCACGGTATACGCGCGCCCGTGAATGCGGCTGATGACCCCGGAGTGGGTGCCGAACATGCGCAGGCCGGCCGCCAGGTACGCGGAATAGATGCGTTCGATGTCCTGGCCCGGCGCCGCGAGCAGGTCGTGCAGCACCTTGAGATCGTTGGTGTAACTTTCCAGGTCGTTGGCGCTGACCGACCTGGAGTCCGGAAACGAGACTTCCGTATCCTGCCGGTCCAACGGCACCGCGACGGGGCGACGGCGCACCTCGCGGGCCACCATCACCACGGAGACCACGTCGCCGCCCTTGCTCTTGACCGGCGTGAATACCGAGTCATACAGGCGCGTGCCGCCCTTGGTGCGCAGCTTGTGCACCGCATACACCCGCTCGCCCAGGTCGAGCGTCTTCCGCACGTAGGACTCGACCGCCCGCGAGGCATCCGCACCCACCAGTTCCGCCAGCGACCGGACCGGGGACGTCGCGTCGTCGACTTCCATGGCCGTGGCCGCGGAATCATTGATATAGCTGATCGCCAGGTCGGGCTCGAACACCACGAACAGGTCATCCGACTGCTGGAAGTACGCGCTGAATTTTTCGAGAACGTAGTGGCTGGAACTGGCCGGGAACTCGCTGAGCACCCGCTGCATTTCCGCCTTGAGATCGGATCCGGAATAGTCCTGCAGGACGGCTTCGAGTTTTTGCCTCAGATCCATTACAAGATTTCACTCACAATACGGGTGGGCGGGACAACGAAACCACCGGGAACGGGTTACTGTCCTATCATGGTTAGAGTAGCAGCTATCTAACGGTGCCGCATGGCAAAATCCCCGCTTTTGCGCCCGTCGGACAGGCCCATCCGACCGCCGGTGACACGCGCCGGACCCGCCCTCCTGAAGCCGCCATGCAGACGCGCGGATACGGCCTGTCGACCACCCGATGCGACCGTCTCGCGCGGCTCTGACCGGTGCCGCCCTGGCGCCCGGATCGGCGTGCTGATCGCACTGCTGGCAGCGCTGACCGCCGCCGCCGCACCCGCCACAGAGCCGCCCGGCCACGCGGTGATCCTCGTGTATCATCACGTCGCGGAATCCACGCCACGGGTCACCAGCGTGACGCCCGCGGAGTTTCGCAACCAGCTGGATCACATCGAGAAAGCCGGCTTCCGGGTGTGGGGACTCGACCGCGTGGCCCATGCGCTCCGCGAGCGCGCACCGATCCCGGACCGCACGATCGCCATCACCTTCGACGACGCCTACGCCTCGGTGTACACCGAGGCGTGGCCCATGCTGCGCCGCCGCGGCTGGCCATTCACCGTGTTCGTCAACACGGAAGGCGTGGAGCGCGGCTACCGGAACCTGCTCACCTGGGCACAGATGCGCGAGATGAGCCGTGGCGGCGCGATCATCGCCAATCACACCCACACCCACGGCCACATGGTCCGGCGCCGCGACGGCGAGTCGAAGCGGGACTGGCTGGAACGCCAGGAACTGGAAATCCGCCGCAGCGAGGCGTTGCTCACCGAACATGTCTACGGGCCCGCCAAACTGCGCTCGCGCATGCTGTTCGCCTACCCCTACGGCGAACACGAACGCGAACTCAGGAAGCTCGTGGAACGCCTGGGCTACACCGGGTTCGGCCAGCATTCCGGACCGGCCGGCCCATGGTCTTCGCTGCAGGCGCTGCCGCGCTTTCCGGTCGCCGGACCCTACGCCGATCCCGCCGAGTTCGCGATCCGCCTGGCCAGCCTCCCCCTGCCGGTACGGCGCCTGTCCCCGGAAGACACCATCCTGCCGCCGGGCGACAGCCATGCGCGACTCGAAATCGTGCTCGACGACTCGGTGACAGTCCCGCGCAACCTCAATTGTTTCGCCACCGGACAGGGCGCCATCCCGGTCGAGCGAACCGCGGAAAAACCGCCCACGTTCCGCGTACAGGCACTGCTGCCCCCCGGACCCGGCCGCACCAAGTACAACTGCACGGCGAGGGAGCCGGTGTCAGGGCGATTCTACTGGCACTCGGTGACGTGGATCCGGCCCAACCCCGACGGCAGCTGGTACCGGGAATAAGGGCTCAGGCCTCCAGCTCGTTGGCAATGATCATGGCCTGGATTTCTCGCACGTAGGCCGCGCCGCGGCCGGAATAGGCGGTCAGTCCCTCGGCCAGGCGCACCCCGGACAACGGCTCGCCCCGGCGACGCGACTCCGCGCGCAGGCGCCGCATCGGCGCATAAGCCGGGTGACTGTTGAGATTGTGCAGGTAGCTGCGCACCGACTCGCGTACCGAGTCGAAGCTCTCGACCTCGTAGGTCGCGCCCTCCGGCCGGCGCCGGGGCACGATGCCGCAGCCGGGATCGAAGCACCACTCGCCAAAAAAATTCCTGCCATTCACCGCGAACCTCGAAGTGCCCCATGCCGACTCGTTGGCCGCCTGCGCGAGGGCAAGGGACTCGGGAATGATGTCGACCTTGTGCAGCAGGTCGTCGATGATTTCCAGGGAACCGCGGGTCGCCCGGGGCACCCGGTAGGTACGCGCCAGGGCCCGCACCCGGTCCTCGTCAGCGGCCGGCAACACGCCCTTTTTCTCGTGGCGTTCGCGCAATTCCAGCAGTTCCCCGCGCAGCGCCAGCAGCGCCTCGTTCTCGGCCCGCACGATCGGACGCAGGTAATCGAAGAACGTCTCCTTGCGCAACTGTGCATCGGGAATCACCTTGAACTCGGGCGGCGGCGGTGGCGGTGGCGGCGGGGGTTCCGGCGTCAGCAGCGCCCGGTAGGTGACCAGGGCCATGGCGGCGAATGTGAAGTTCAGGGCCAGCGCAACCGTGAACAGCCACCTGCGCGCGGCGCGCTTCATTTCGCGGCGCCTCCGTTGCCAGGATCCCGGCTGGCACCGTACCCCGGTCGGGATCTCGCCACGGCCAATCCCGGGCGCCGAATCCGGCGCCAAAAGTTTCCACAGTTTCTGTGGACAACTTTGGGGATATTCCTTGGCAAAGTGCTTTTCAGCCCTGTGTTTTCGGGCACTCTTCCACCCCTGCGCGCAAATTAATCGAAACTAGAACACTATATTTTTCAACCACTTGCCAACTTATATCAATAGCTTAGGAGAGTTTATTAATCCTAGGCTTCAGGAAGTTGGCCGAATTTGCCAATTGTGTACAACCCCCTGCGAGCCGCGTGGCGCACCCGGCACCCCGGTTCCGGCGCGCCGGGCCGGTGCATGACGCCTTTCTCCGTTGACCCCGCAAGGCCCTCGCGCCGCAGCCACATACCCATTGTGAATCAATGATTTCCGGCAACACAGGCGGATCAGAGGTAGGCACAGCCGATGCCCTCGCGGGTACTGCGCATGACCCGTACCTCGACGATCGGCGCGTCCCCGGTCCCCAGTCCCACGACCTGGATGCGCAGGATGTGACCAATCGGGGGGTGGGGCTGATCCATGACCAGGAACACCCCACCATCGGAGATGTCCCGCGTCCGGAGGCACAGGGGTTCGGCGCTATCATCAAGCACCATCACGGTGACGCACAGCGGTGTGCGAACCGCGCGTCGCTGGCTCTGACTACCGTCTTCGCCCGCTACCATTCGCCCCCCCGGCCCAGGCCGGTTACAAGTATCCGAATTTTATAAAAACTTATAGCACGGGAATGAAAAGTTATATGTCAGGCGGAAACCCGGATCGCTCAGAATTCGTCCATAATCTTTAGAAGCGTGTGATCATTTTTTGTGCGGCCCGGGCCGATCCGGGTCACCACGGGGCACGAGGGCCAGTCCATGCAGTACGCCCTGAAACAACCCGGCACCGACCCCAATCCGCTCGGCACCGACGGCTTCGAGTTCATCGAGTTCACCGCCCCGGACCCGGTGGCGCTCAACGAACTGTTCCTGCAGATGGGGTTCACCGCCATCGGCCGCCACCGCCACCGGCCCGTCATCCTGTACCGCCAGGGCGACATCCACTTCATGGTGTCCGCCGACCAGGCCGGCTACGCGGCGCGCTTCGCCCGTGAGCACGGTCCCTCGGTGTGCGCGATGGCCATCCGCGTCTCGGACGCTCCCGAGGCCCTGCACCACGCCGAGCAACTCGGCGCGCGCCGGTACAGTAAAGGACTGCACCACGAACTGGACGTCAACATTCCCGCCGTCTACGGCATCGGCGACTGCCTGTTGTACCTGGTTGATCCGTTCGCCGAAGACGTGTTCTACCAGCTTGAATTCGAGTCGCTGTTTGACGTGACGCCGACTTGCAAGGGCGCCGGTCTGGTACTGGTCGATCACCTGACCCACAACGTCCATCGCGGCCACATGGACACCTGGGCGAAGTTCTACAGCGACATCTTCAACTTTCGCGAAATCCGCTATTTCAACATCCAGGGCCAGCACACCGGACTGGTCAGCCGCGCCATGACCAGCCCCTGCGGCAAGATTCGTATCCCGATCAACGAGTCCACCGACGACAACTCCCAGATCGAGGAGTTCATCCGCCTGTACAACGGCGAGGGTATTCAGCACATCGCCCTGGCCACCGAGGACATCTACGCCACGGTCGAGGACCTGCGGGCGCGTGGCGTGCAGTTTATGGACGTTCCCGACACCTACTACGAGGACATCGACGCACGTCTTCCCGGGCATGGCGAGGACATCGAGCGCCTGCGGCGCAACCGGATACTCATCGACGGCAACAGCGCAGAGAACCCGGGCGGCCTGCTCCTGCAGATCTTCACCGAGCCGGTCATTGGGCCGGTGTTTTTCGAGATCATCCAGCGCAAGGGCGACGAGGGCTTCGGGGAGGGCAACTTCCAGGCCCTGTTCGAGGCGATCGAGCGCGACCAGGTCCGGCGCGGGGTGATCGGTTCCGGCGAATCCGGCTGACGGGCGCGCGCGGATGCCGAAACGCTTCCCCTTCACCCACCGCGAGGGCACCCATTCGCGACAGGCCCACGCCGACCTGCCCGCGGAGGCGCCTTACGAGCGCGAGATGGGTCGCGCGGGATTCTATGGCCCGGCCACCCACCTGCATCACCGCCATCCGCCCACGGGCTGGACGTCCTGGGAGGGCGAACCGCGCCCCCATGCCTATGACCTGCTGCAGCTGGATGCCGAATACCCGGTTCCCTGGGATGCGCCGCCGGTGCTGCACAACACCGACTGCCAGTTGCGCCTGTGGCGCTGCGCCGACGCCATGCCGCGCCCGGTACGCAATGCCGATGGCGATAC
>JBFGWM010000048.1:0-14089 GCA_041588495.1 Pseudomonadales bacterium
CGAGGACCTGCTGGAACAGGAGGACGACGCACCGATCATCCGCCTGATCAACGCGATCCTCTCCGAGGCGGTGAAAGAGGACGCCTCGGACATCCACATCGAGACCTTTGAGAAGACCCTGGTCGTGCGTTTCCGGGTCGATGGCGTACTGCGTGAAATGGTGCGTCCGAAGCGCGCCCTCGCACCGCTGCTGGTCTCGCGCATCAAGGTCATGGCCAAGATGGACATCGCCGAGAAGCGGGTGCCCCAGGACGGCCGCATCTCCCTGCGAC
Organism: Pseudomonadales bacterium; assembly: GCA_041588495.1. Classification (GTDB taxonomy): domain Bacteria; phylum Pseudomonadota; class Gammaproteobacteria; order Pseudomonadales; family JBFGWM01; genus JBFGWM01. The sequence continues at coordinate 273 of JBFGWM010000048.1, forward strand.
TGGCGGGCCGCGAGGTCGACGTTCGCGTCTCGACCATGCCGTCCAGCTACGGCGAGCGGGTGGTGATGCGAATCCTGGACAAGCAGGCCGGGCGCCTCAGCCTGGCCAGGATCGGCATGGCAGACCGCGACCTCGAGGTCATGGGACGCCTGATCAACACCCACCATGGGATCATCCTGGTCACCGGACCAACCGGGTCCGGGAAGACCACCACTCTTTATTCCGCGCTACAGGAAATCGACTACGCAACGCGCAACATCCTCACCGTCGAGGATCCCATCGAGTACAACCTCGAGGGCATCGGCCAGACCCAGGTCAACAACAAGGTCGACATGACCTTCGCCCGCGGGCTGCGGGCGATGCTGCGCCAGGACCCGGACGTGGTGATGGTGGGCGAGATCCGCGACCTGGAGACCGCCGAGATCGCGGTGCAGGCGAGCCTGACCGGTCACCTGGTGATCTCCACCCTGCACACCAACTCGGCGATCGGCACGGTCACGCGGATGCGCGACATGGGTGTCGAGCCGTTCCTTCTCGCGTCCAGCCTGATCGGGGTGCTGGCCCAGCGCCTGGTGCGGGTCCTGTGCCCCGAATGCAAGAAGCCCTATGCGGCCGACGCCGCGGAGTGCGCCTTCCTGCTGAAGAACACCAAGAAACCGCCCACTATCTATCACGCGACCGGTTGCGATGCCTGCAAGGGACTCGGCTACCGGGGCCGCACCGGCATCTATGAGCTCGTCGAGATCGATGACGAGATCCGCACCCTGATTCACAACGGTGCAGGCGAGCAGGAAATCGAGATGTACGCCCGCCAGCACGGCCCGAGCATACGCTCGGACGGCCGGCAGAAAGTGCTCGACGGGGTGACCACCGTCGAGGAAGTTCTCCGCGTCACCCGCGAAGACTGACGGGAACCGGCGTGGCAGCCTTCAGTTACCTGGCCCTGGACCCATCGGGGCGCGAAAAGCAGGGCCTGCTCGAGGGCGACAACGCCCGCCAGGTTCGCCAGCAACTGCGCGAACAGGGGCTGGTCCCGCTCAATGTCGAGGAATCCCACGGCCGCCAGCAGGATGGCAAGCGCGGCGGCGCCCTGTTCGCCCGCGGCATCTCGGCGCGCGACCTCGCCCTGCTCACCCGCCAGCTGGCAACCCTCGAACAGGCCGGACTGCCCATCGAGCAGAACCTCAAGGCGGTCTCCCAGCAGAGCGAGAAGCCGCGGGTCAAAAGCATGTTGCTGTCGATCCGCTCGCGGGTGCTCGAGGGTTACACCCTGGCGCAGAGCCTGGGCGAATTCCCGCACGCGTTCCCGGAACTGTATCGGGCCACCGTAGAGGCCGGCGAGCACGCCGGGCACCTCGGGCCGATCCTGGAGCGGCTCGCCGATTACACCGAGGCGCGCCACCAGTCCCGCCAGAAGATCCAGCTGAAAATGCTGTACCCGGTGATCCTGTTGGTCACCGCCATCGCCATCGTCACCTTCCTGCTCGGCTTCGTGGTGCCCGACGTGGTCAAGGTGTTCGCGGATACCGGCCAGGAGCTGCCCGGGCTGACCCAGGCGATGATCGGCGCCAGCGATTTCATCAAGAATCGCGGCGTGTTCGTGCTGATCGGAGTCATCCTGTTCTTCTTCGGCTTCGGTTACGCCCTGCGCAACGAAACCTTCAAGAAGAATTGGCACCGCCTGCTCCTGCGCATGCCGGTCGTGGGGCGGTTTGTGCGCGAGGCCAACACGGCCCGCTTTGCCAGCACCCTGGCGATCCTCGGCGCCAGCGGCGTGCCCCTGGTCGAAGCGATCAAGATCTCCGGCCAGGTCCTCAGCAACGTGGAACTTCGCGAGTCGGTGCAGGAGGCGGGCAAGAAGGTCAGCGAGGGCGCCAGCCTGCACGTCGCACTGGAGCAGACCCGGCACTTCCCGCCGATGATGCTGCACATGATCGCCAGCGGCGAGCAGAGCGGGGACCTCGACCAGATGCTGGAACGCACCGCGCGCAACCAGGAGCGCGACCTCGAGGGCATGGTCGAGGCCATGGTGGGGATGTTCGAACCCCTCATGCTGCTGGTGATGGGCGGTGTGGTGATGGTCATCGTGCTGGCCATCCTGCTCCCCATACTCAACCTGAATCAGCTAGTCTGATGAATACCGTCCGACAGGCAACGACACGAGGCGACGACATGGAAACCAGGCTTTCCCGGGCGACGGCCCCCGGCTTCACGCTCATCGAGATCATGGTGGTAGTCGTGATCCTGGGAATTCTCGGCGCGCTGATCGTGCCGTCCTTCCTCAGCCGGCCCGACGAGGCGAAGGTCACCATCGCCAAGAGCGACATCCGCGCGATTTCCAGCGCCCTCGACATCTACAAGCTGGACAATCACGCCTACCCGAGCACGGACCAGGGCCTGGAAGCACTGGTCAAGAAGCCCGGCGGCTTCCCGGAGCCCAAGAACTGGAATCCCGAGGGCTACCTCAAGAAACTGCCCATGGACCCCTGGGGCACCGCTTACCAGTACATCAGTCCCGGCACCGACGGGCGGCCCTATGACCTCTATTCCCTGGGCGCCGACGGCCAGGAAGGCGGAGAAGGGTTCGCCGCCGACATCGGCAACTGGGACCTCTGACCCCGCGGCGCAAAACCCGGCGGCAGGAACGCGGGCCGATGCTGGCCGTGATGACGGCGCCGCCACGTGCGCAGCGCGCATTCACCCTGGTTGAGATTCTCATTGTCATCGTCATCATCGGGACGATGGCGAGTCTTGCCGTGCTCAGCATCGGCGGCGGCGACCGCAGCCTGCAACTGGAGCAGGAGGCGCGACGGGTGCACGCTGTGATGCGCATGGCCGCGGAAAAGGCCATCTTCGAAGGCGAGGAAATCGGTTTCGTGCTGTCCCGGGACGAGTACCACTTCGTGCGTTTCGAGCCGGCCACGGGAGCGTGGCAGGAACTCGCGACGCGCGAGTATCGCGGACACCCGCTGCCGGTGGGCTTCGATTTTGAACTCGAGGTCGATGGCGATGCGCCGCAACTCGGCGCCACCTCCGCCGCCCAGCCGTCGGTGCTGTTCCTGTCCAGCGGCGAGGTCACCCCGTTCCTGCTCGCCGTGCAGGACCGCGACCAGCCGCGGGTGGTGTTCCTGGTCGGCTCCGACGGCTTTTCCGACGTCGAGCTCGACATGCGCGAGGCAGGCGGACTGTGAACCGTTTCAATGCCGCCCGGAAGGCCGGCTTCACCCTGCTCGAGGTGATGATTGCACTCGCGGTACTCGCGGTGGCATCGGCCGGGCTGGTGTCGGCCGTTTCCCAGAATGTTCGCCAGGGCGGCTACCTGGAGGAGAAAACCCTGGCCCTGTGGGTGGCCGGCAACCGGCTTGCCGAGATGCGCGTGGCGCGTGCCTTCCCGGGCACCGGCCGCGCCACCGACGAGGCGGAGCTCGGCGGTCGCGAGTGGAAGATCCAGGTGGAGACGTCCGAGACGTCCCATCCCGGCCTGCGCCGGGTCGAGGTCAGCGTCGCTCCCGGGAGTCGAGAGTTCGGTCGCGACTTCCGCCCTATCGTGACCCTGACCGGTTTCCTGGGACAGCCACAATGAACGGGCGATTGCCACAATCCGGGTTCACGCTGCTCGAAGTGCTGATCGCGATCAGCATCTTCGCCATGATCGGTCTCGCCTCCAACCAGGTACTGCGCACGGTAATTGATGCGCAGGCCGCGACCGACAAAAGCAGTGAACGTTTACTTCGCATGCAACGCGTTTACCTGGCCCTGTCCCTGGACATGCGCCAGGTGATCGACCGGCCGGTACGGGACCAGTACGGGGACGAGTCACCGCCGGTGCTGATCCCCCGGCGCGGCTACGCGGTGGAACTGACCCGCACCGGCTGGCGCAATCCGCTGGGCAAGGCACGCTCCAACCTGCAACGGGTTGCCTACGAACTCGACGGTGATGTCCTGCTACGCCATTTCTGGACCGTTCTCGATCGCGCCCAGGACACTGAACCGCGCACCCAGACCGTCCTTCGCGACGTCGAGTCGCTGCAGGTGCGCATGCTCGACCCGGCCGGCGGCTGGCATTCCACCTGGCCTCCGGCACGGCGCGGTATCGGCAGCGGTGACGAGGAGCAGGAGGCGAGCGCACTGCCCGCCGCGATCGAGTTGAAACTGGTCACGCCCGATTTCGGCGAACTGCGCTGGGTTTTCGAGGTGGCGGGATGAAGACGCCGTTCCGCCAGAGGGGCGTGGCATTGATCACGGTGTTAATGGTGTTTTTTTTCGCCAGCGCCATCGCCGCCGCCATGGTGTCTCGCCAGCACCTGGATATCCGACGCACCGCCAATCTCTCGGAGTACACCCAGGCGGCCCAGTACGCCGCCGGCGTGGAGGCATTCGCGATCCAGTTGCTGCGCGACGATTTCCGCGATGCCCCTGAAGTCGATCATGGCGGCGAGACCTGGGCCCAGGAGAACACCGTTTTCGAGGTCGACAACGGCGCCGTCGAATTCAGCATCCGTGACCTTCAGGGGCGCTTCAACATCAACTCGCTGGCCGAGGATTCCAAGGGCGTGGCGGAGAAACGCTTCCAGTTGCTGCTCAACCGGCTCGGCATCGACCCCGCAATCTCCGAGATCGTTCGCGACTGGCTCGACGAGGACAGCGACAAGGCGGGTTTCGGCGGCGCGGAGGACAACGAGTACCTGCTCATGGAACCGCCCTACCGGGCCGCCAACCGCACCATAAATGATATTTCTGAACTACGCTTACTCCAGGGTATGACCGCGGAGAATTACCAGCGTCTGGCGCCGTACCTTTCGGCGCTCCCCCCGGGAACGCCAATCAATGTAAACTCGGCGGAAAGCATCGTCCTGCAGTCCCTGGCCCAGGAACTCGGGCAGGTGGAGGCGGACCAGGTGCTTTTTTTTCGGGAGAACCAGCCGTTCTCCAGCGTGGACGAGAACTTCGTGACCCAGGAATTCGTTCCCGCCGCCGTGAACAAGGAAGGCCTCAGCGTGAACAGCGAGTACTTCGCGATCCAGGTCAACGCCCGTTTCGGTGACCGTACCGCCCGCCTCGAGAGCATCGTCCACCGCGATGCCGAGGGCAGGGTTCGGGTGCTGGGCCGCAACCTGGGACGCCGCTTTGATCGTGCGGCATCCGATGCAAACGGAGAGCGCGGATGAGCGACACCCTGCTGATCCTGCTGCCGTCCCTCCCCGGTAACGAGCGGCCCCACCAGACCGAGGACCTTTTCGCCCAGGTGGTGCGCCTCGATGAACAGGGCCGTCCAGCCGGCGGGGTGGAATCCGGCACTCTGAAATCCATTGGCCATCGCTACTCACCGGTTGAGCCCGGGACCCGGGAAGTGGTTGCGCTGCTGCCCGGAGAGGATGTCCTGCTCACCTCGGTGGTGCTCCCCGCGCAACGCCAGCGGCAGGTCCGCCAGGCCCTCCCATACCTCGTCGAGGAAGAGATCGCCCAGGATCCGGACCTCACCCACGTGGTCCTCGGGCCGCCCCTGGATGATGGCAGCAATGCGGTCGCCGTGGTCGACCGGCAGCTGCTGAAATACTGGATGGACGCGCTGGCCAAGGAAGACATCTACCCGGACTCCATGTGGCCGGAGACCCTGTTCCTGCCACTGGTTGAGGGCGCGGTCGGTTCGCTGGTGTTCGAGAACGGCCGCTGCCTGTTGCGGACCGGTTTTTTCAGCGCCCTGACCCTGGAACGGGAGACCCTGTTCGAGAGCCTGAAGATCTGCCTCCCGGACATCGGCACCGAGCGCAAGGCGCTGGTGTGCTGGACCCGCGACGAGGGCGAGGCAACCGGCGAACTGATCATGAACCTGGGCATGCAGGTGCAGCCCATACAGATCCGCCAGATGAGTTTCGAGGGCAGCCACCTCGAACTGATCGCCCTGGAGTTCCAGCGCCAGGTGCCGGCCATGGCCGAACTCAACCTGCTGCAGGGCGATTTCGAGCCCGCGCAGCGGCGCTCGGCGGCCCGAACGCTGGTCGCCTCGGTGGTCGCCGCCGCCCTGGTCATTTTCGCGGCACAGGTCGCCTTCGACGTCGGCAGGAGCGTCTACCTGCGCAGCCAGGCCAGCACCTGGGACCAGAGCGCGACCAGCCTGTACCGCGAGTTGTTTCCCCAGGACCGCCGTATCGTCAACCTGCGGGGCCAGATGGAGAACCACCTGGCGCGCCTGCGTGAAAGCGGCGCCGACGATGACTTCATCGGGTTGCTGGGCACCGCGGGCAAGTACGCGCAGGCCTTCCCGGGCCGCGACTTCGTGATCCAGCGCATCAACTTCAGTGAACAGAACCGGTCCCTGGTGCTCGACCTCCACGTCGGATCCCTGCAGACGCTCGACCGCTACAAGCAGGCACTGGCGCAGAACGGACTCAGCGTGGACATCGCTTCCGCGGTTTCCGAGGACCAGGTCGTCAAGGCACGCCTGCGCATATCGAGGGCGTCCACATGACCAGCGACGCCAAGCCTGACCGCCTGACCCGCATCGGCTATCGACTGGTCCGGTTCGGGCCGGTGCGCAAAGTGCGCAGCTGGTACAAGCACCTGTCGCGCAATGATCAGCGCGCGGTCAACCTGCTGGTGATCTTCTTCGCCGGGGTGCTGCTGTACTTTGCGATCTGGCAGCCGGTACGCACCTCGCTCGACCAGGCCGAGGCGTACTATGAGTCGCGCCGGGAACTGTACCAGTGGGTGCAGTCCACCGCGCCGGAAATCCGCGAACTGCAGGGCAAATCGGGGGGCGGAACACCGCAGCTCGGTGGGCAGTCCCTGCTGACCATCGTCACCACCACGGCCAAGGAACAGAAGATCGAGGTCAAGCGCTACGAGCCGAAGGGCGAGAACGCCGTCAGTCTGTGGCTGGAGGGCGTGCCCTTCAACACGGTCATCACCTGGCTGGACTCCCTGCGCGAGAACTACTCGATCCAGGTGTCGCAGATCTCGGTGGACCGCGAGTCCGGCAAGTCCGGCGTGGTCACCATCAAGATCGCACTCAGCGCCTGACCCGGCGCCGCGCTCAGCCCTCGTTCGCTGCGGTCGCTTTGCGCTCCAGGCCAACCAGGTAATCCACCACCTCGAAGAGCCGGTCACCGCTCTTGACACGGTACTTGCCGTTGACGATGACCGTCGGCACGCCGGTGATGCGGTAGGCGCGCACCCTGGCACTGGCCTGCTGCACCTTGGTCTGCACCCCGAACGACTTGAACACCTTCCGGAAGCGCTCCTCGGGGACACCGTTTTCGGCGAAGAACTCGGCCATTTCGTCCTCGGTCCGCAGCTTGAGCTTGTCGCGATGCATGGCGCGGAAAATCGCCTCGTGCATCGTGTCCAGCACGCCCAGGGCTTCAGCGGTGTAATACGCCTGGGCATGGATCAACCAGCTCTTTCCGAGCACCGCGGGCATGCGCCGGAACTCGGCGCCTTCCGGCTTATCTTCCAGCCACTTCTTCACGTGGGGCTCGAACTGGTAACAGTGGGGACAGCCGTACCAGAACAGCTCGAGCACCTCGACGCGGTCACCGGTCGCGGTTGGCACCGGCGTCAGCAGGAGTTCGTAATCGCGTCCCTCCTGGATTCCCTCTCCTTCCGCACAAGCGGTGAAAGGGACCAGGAAAAGCACGAGACAGGAGGTCAGCAGCGTTCGTTTCATGTTGATGATCCAGGGTCTGGAAGGGTGGAAATCAGGTTCGCAGCATTAGACCCGAATCCGGCGAAAAAGATCAAACGGATGCAGGCGACCCGACCAACGGGCCGCCTGCGGGGATGGGCTGTCAGTGCAGGCCGGAGACGTAGCTGGAGAGTGCCTCGATATCGGCATCGGTGAGCCGCGCGGCGACATCGCGCATCATGCGGCTGTCACCGTCGTTGTTACGGGCCCCGGAACGGAATGCCTTGAGTTGCGCGGCGACATACTTGGGATGCTGTCCGCTCAGGCTGGGGAATCCGGCCGGACCATTGCCCTTGCCACGCGGGGAATGACAGGCGGTGCATGCCGCGATGCCGTCCTCCAGATCACCGGCACGGTACAGCTTTTCGCCGGGCACCAGGAGGTCAGGATCGGTGGCGCCAAGGGTCGGCGACTGGCTGGCATAGTAGGCCGCGATATCCGCGATATCCTGGTCAGAGAGATTGGCAACCATGGCGGTCATCACCGGAACCGAACGCCGCGGCCCGCTCTCATCGCCCTTGATGTCCTTGATCTGCTTGACCAGGTAACGCTCGTTCTGCCCGGCGAGCTTGGGAAAGTCGGCAACCGCGCTGTTGCCGTCCATCCCGTGACAGCCACCGCAGGCCAGGGACTTCGCCTTGCCTGCCTCGGGGTCGCCCGCAGCCAGCACGGGACCACTGATCAGTGACGCCAGCAGCGCCGCGGAAAAGAATACTCGGATGATCTTCATGCGTTGTCCCGTGAAATCCTGTATAACTTCGAACTGCGCCGGGGCGCCGTCATTGCGGGTCCGGCCGGCCGGCTGAAGCGGGGAACTGCGGCACAACCACCGTCAGCGAGCACCCGTACCGGCCTTTCGGAAGCGGGGAGTATAACCCATCGCGGCCAATATGATCACCGCCGGACGCCGCTCCGGCAGCGGCTTTGGCGACGGCACAATGCGCGACTTTTCAACTGCCACTTACACCGTCAGTGCACCCGGGATGCGGCACTGTCCGCCCGACAGTGGCCGCGAGGTTGCGTTCGCGGGCCGCTCCAACGCCGGCAAGTCCTCGACCCTCAATGCGATCACCGGACGCCGCGGCCTGGCGCGCACCGGCAAGACGCCGGGACGCACGCAGGCACTCAACTTTTTCGCACTGGACGAGGACACGCGACTGGTCGACCTGCCCGGTTTCGGCTTCGCGCGGGTGCCGGAAAAAATGCGCGAGGCCTGGCGTCGCACCATCGATGCCTACCTGCGCGAACGGCGCAGCCTATGCGGCGTGGTCCTGGTGATGGACATTCGGCATCCGCTGAAAGACTTCGAACAACAGATGCTGACCTGGTGCGGCGAGGCCGGGGTTCCGCTGCACATCCTGCTCAACAAGTCGGACAAGCTGAGCCGCGGGCAGGTCGCACGGGTTGAGCGCATGCTGGAACAGGCCATCGCCGGCCAGCCGGACTGCACGGTGCAGGCATTTTCCGCCCTGCGCCGTACCGGCCTCGAGGCGGCCCGCCTGCGCATCAGCGAACTGCTGGACGGCGGACCATAAAAAACCCTGGTCCGGATGGGGATTGCCCGGCACCAGGGTGCAAAGCCCACTCCGTGGGCTGCGTTCACTGATTGCAAGAAACAGGCACGGTGTTGCGCCGCCCCTGCATAAACTTTGACGTCCGCGCCGCCGGCGAGTTCCCGGGCTCAGTGCGCCTCTTCCCAGTTCATGCCGCTACCGCAATCGACCACCAGCGGCGAACGCAGTTCGCCGGCGGCAGCCATGCGTGCCGCAACCTCGGCCGCGACGTCTTCCACCAAGTCCTCGCGCACCTCGAAGACCAGTTCATCGTGAACCTGCATGATCATGGCCGCGTCGGGCCCGCGGTCCTCGAGCCAGGCATCGATATCGATCATCGCCCGCTTGATGATGTCGGCGGCCGTGCCCTGCATGGGCGCATTGATCGCGGTGCGCTCCGCCGCCTGGCGGCGGTTCCCGTTTCGCGCGCGGATCTCGGGAAGGTACAGCCGCCGCCCGTAAAGGGTTTCCACGTAACCGCGTTCCCGGCCGGACTCGCGGGTTTCGTCCATGTAACGACGCACACCCGGGTAACGTTCGAAATAGCGGTCGATGTAACCCTGCGCCTCGTGGCGCGGCAACTGCAGCTGGCGGGCCAGGCCAAACGCTGACATACCGTAAATCAGCCCGAAATTGATCGCCTTCGCAGCGCGCCGGTCTTCCGCCGAGACCTCCGCCTCCGGCACCCCGAACACCTCGGACGCTGTGGCCCGGTGAATGTCGCGTCCCTCGGCGAAGGCCTGCAACAAGCCCTCGTCCCCGGACATGTGGGCCATGATGCGGAGTTCGATCTGCGAGTAATCGGCGGACAGGATCCGGTAACCATCGCGGGCAACGAACGCACGCCGCACCCGGCGGCCCTCGGGCCGCCGGATGGGAATATTCTGCAAATTCGGATCGGTGGACGACAGCCGTCCGGTCGCGGTGACCGCCTGGTGATACGAGGTGTGCAGGCGCCCGGTGTCGGGGTCCACCTGCTCGGGCAGTCGGTCGGTATACGTGTTCTTGAGCTTGCTCAGGGTGCGATGCTCGAGAATCACCCGGGGCAGTTCATAGTCGACGGCCAGTTCGAGCAATGTCGCCTCGTTGGTGGACGGCTTGCCCCCCGGGGTCTTGCGTAACACGGGCAGCCCGAGCCGGTTATACAGCACGTCCTGCAATTGCTGGGTGGACGCCACGTTGAACTCGACACCCGCCATGGCAAACGCCTCGGATTCGAGTTCCTCCAGGCTGGAGCGGATCTCGTCGCTCTGCCGCGCCAGCGCGTCGCAATCCAGGGCCGCGCCACGGCGCTCCATGCGCGAAAGCACGGGCACCAGCGGGATCTCGAGTTCCGCGTAGATGCCATGCAGCGCGGGCGTTTTTTCGAGCTCGGCGAGCAGGTCCCGCTGCAGGCGCAGGGCGACATCGGCGTCTTCCGCGGCATAGGGTGCCGCCTGCTCCACCGGCACCTGGTTGAACGTGATCTGCTTGGCGCCCTTGCCGGCCACGTCCTCGAAATGGATGGTGCGCTGTCCCAGGCGCCGCTCGGCGAGGCTGTCCATGTCGTGGCGCGCGGTGCTGTCGAGCACGTACGACGCAAGCATGCAGTCGTCACCAATGCCGCGCAGGGTGATGCCGGCGCCGGCGAGAACATTCATGTCGTACTTCAGGTTCTGCCCGATCTTGCCCAGATCCGCGTCCTCGAGCAGGGAACGCAGGGCATCCAGCACCACCTCCGCAGAAAGCTGCTCCGGGGCCCCCTCGTAGTCGTGGCCGAACGGCACGTAGGCGGCGCGGCCGGGCTCGACCGCGAACGAAACTCCGACCAGGCGGGCCTGCATGTAATTCAGGCTCGTGGTCTCGGTGTCGAAGCTGAACCGGCCGGCCTTGCGCAAGGCGCGGACCCATTTCTCCAGCCCGGCCTTGTCGAGCACCGTGTCGACCTCGAGTTGCCCCGCACCCGCGGCAGGCTGCTGCGCGTCGCCGGGCGCTGCAGCGTACTCCTCGGCCCAGGCGCGGAACTCGAGATCAGTGAATACCTGGTGCAGGCGGTCCCGGTCTTCAGCCGCGGGCTCCAGTTCTTTTACCCGCAACGGCAGATCCAGCTCCCGGCGGATGGTGACGAGGTCCCGGGACAGGGGCAGGGTATCCAGGGCTCCGCGCAGGTTTTCACCGATCTTGCCGCCGATGTCGGCAGCCGACTCCATGATCGCGTCCAGGGAACCGTACTGCTGCAGCCATTTCACCGCGGTCTTGGGTCCCACCTTGGGCACCCCGGGCACGTTGTCGGACTTGTCCCCGACCAGCGCCAGGTAATCGATGATGCGTTCCGGCCCGACGCCGAACTTGGCTTCGACCCCGGCGACATCGAGCACCTCGTCGTTCATGGTATTGACCAGGGTGACGTGTGCCGACACCAGTTGAGCCAGGTCCTTGTCGCCGGTCGAAATCAGTGTCTCCAGCCCCTGTGACTCGGCCTCCGCGGCCAGGGTGCCAATGACGTCATCCGCCTCGACGCCCTCGATGACCAGCAGCGGAATGCCCATCGCCTCGATGATCCCCTTCAGGGGTTCGACCTGGTCACGCAACTCCTCGGGCATGCTCGGCCGGGTGGCCTTGTATTCGGCATACAGGTCGTGGCGGAAGTTCTTGCCTGGCGCATCCATGATCACCGCGAGATAGCGCGGCTGGTAGTCCTTGCACAGCCGCCGCACCATGGCGGTGACCCCTTTCAGGGCCCCGGTGGGCCGGCCGTCGCTGGTCGCCAGGGGCGGCAGGGCGTGAAAGGCGCGGTACAGATAGGAAGATCCGTCGACCAGCACCACGGCGGGTTGGAGGGCTTTTTCTGGCATCCGTCATTCGCCCCGGTTTGGGTTTAAACTGAAATGAAAGGCACGTTTTGAGGGAGCAAGCGTAACAGTGAAACATTTGATATTCATCATCGCCCTGGCGCTGCCGCTGGCCGCCGGCGCACAAGAGGACCCGGCTTCCGGTGAAGCCGATATCACCATCGAGCACGGCGAGGATCGCACCGTCTACGAGTACCGCACCAACGGGCAGTTGTACGCCATCAAGGTCGTGCCCAAGAAGGGCAATCCCTACTACCTGATCGATCCCGAGGGGGACGGCAATTACATCCGCGTGGACAAGACCCGGATTCTCATCCCCTCGTTTCCAATCCTCGAGTGGTAGGCGGCCGCGCCGCCTCCGCGCAACGCTTCGGTGGCCGCATTCACGCCCCTGGCGGATGCCGACCTGGCGCGTCTCGCCAGGTATTACGCGCTGCCCTGTACCCCGTTTGCACGAGGCATCGCCGAGGGGATCGAGAACAGCAATTACCTCCTCGAATGCCCAGGGGGGCAGCCCTCCGGTAGAAAGTGGGTACTCACGATCCTTGAGTTTCCGGACGCGGTCGATATCGATTTCCAGGTCCGGCTGAGCCAGCGGCTGCAGGACTCGGAGGTTCCGGTCGCGGTACCGGTCCCTGGGACTGATGGTGGTCCCACAGTTCCGATAGGCGGCAAGCCGGCCCTGTTGTACCCCTTCATGGAAGGGTGCCATCCCGCGGCGCCCGAACCTGCCCAGTGTGCCGCACTCGGAACCGTCCTGGCGCGAGCCCACCTGGCCACGAGAAACCTGTCGCATCCGAATCGCCGGGACTGGGCCTGGCTGCAACAGGCGGCCGCCAGCGTCACCGCCAGTCTCACCGCGGAAGAGGCCGGGCTTCTCCGCGAAGAGATATCCCACCAGTCGGCCCTGGAAGCGCGAATAAATGCCCTGCCGTCAGGCATCATCCACGGGGACCTGTTCCGCGACAACGCCCTGTTCCAAGGTCAGCGGGTGACGGCGATCATCGACTGGTACAACGCGGGCAGCGGGCCGCTGCTGTACGATCTCGCCATCACGCTCAACGACTGGTGCCTCGATGACGCCGGCGAGATGGACGCCGGGCTGGCTGGGAGCCTGCTGGGCGGCTACGCCAGAGTCCGCCCGGTATCGCCGGATGAACGCCGGTTGTTGGCCGACCTGCTGCGCAGGGCAGCGTTACGGTTCTGGGTATCCCGGCTGCATAGCCGCGTATACCCCCCGGTCGCGGGCGCCGGAGGGACACTTTACTCGGAAAAGAATCCGGATGCGTTTCGCAACCGCCTGGACGGATTACGGGCTATGACAGTTGCCGGAGCGGAGCGCCTCGCCGCGCACCTCGACGCCGCAGGCGGGACAGGATCAGGATGACTCTTCCTGGCCAGCCTCTGGCGGGCGGGCGTGCTTGAGTTCGGCATAGGCGTTCACGGCACGTTCGCTGGGCCGGGCCTCTGGCTCGGGAGCCTGCTCATTGCGCAGGCTTTTCAACTCGTCGACATGGCGCCAGTGTGACCACAGAACGTGGTCGAGGTAATCGACGATGGTCATGTCGAAGTCGAGGGCCCGCTTCTTGAGTTCCTTGCGGGTATTCTTCCGGATCGGGGTATTGACGGGTTTTTCTTTCATCGATTCAGATCTCCGCAGTCTCCTCCATTATAGGCAAAACTACTGCTCCATAAACCTGCCAATGTATGATTTTAGAGAAGTTTGTTAGAAATTCAGGCCTTTGCTCC
>JBFGWM010000049.1:0-13679 GCA_041588495.1 Pseudomonadales bacterium
GTGCTGACCAGCGGAATCGATGGCGTGGCCTGGAGGTCTTTCTCCGGCAGGCGCTCGATGATCAGGACGGCGACCAGCAGGCCGCAGACGGCCGGCCAGAACGCAAATCGGGAAAAACGCAGCATGGGTCATGAGCCTGTTCGAACCAGGCAATATTATACGGCCTCAAGGCCGTGCCTGGGGTCTCCTGCGGCCGACACTCGCTTCACGTATCGTGCGAACCCGGCTATCGTTGAGCCGATGGGCGCGCAACTGCATGAAATCGAGTCGGCGCTGGCCGGGCTGCTGCGCCCGGACCAGGTGGATGACTACTGTCCCAATGGCCTGCAGGTGGAGGGGCGGCCGCGGGTCGCGACCCTGGTCACGGGAGTGACAGCCTGCCAGGCACTGCTTGATGCCGCCGTCGAGGCGGGAGCCGACGCACTGCTCGTGCATCACGGTTATTTCTGGAAGGGTGAAGACCCCCGCGTGCGCGGGATACGGCGGCGCCGGCTCGCCACGCTGCTGGGTGCGGAGATGAGCCTGTTCGCCTATCACCTGCCCCTGGACATGCACGCGGAACTCGGCAACAACGCGCAACTGGCCGCGCAAATGGATTGGACGGTCACCGGTGGTCTGCAGGCCGGAAAGCCTCCGGGCGAGAGCATCGGGCTGGTCGGGGAGTGCGATCCGGTCAGCGGGGCCGCACTGGGAGCGAGACTCGGCGAGGTGCTGGGTCGGGAGCCACTGCACGTTCCCGGGGCGCGCAGCCCGGTGCGCACCATCGGATGGTGCACCGGTGCCGCGCAGGATTTCATCGACGACGCCATTGACCAGGGGCTGGACGCCTACGTCACCGGGGAGGTTTCAGAGCAGACCGTTCACGCCGCACGGGAGAACGGCATTCATTTCTATGCCGCCGGACACCACGCGACCGAGCGCTACGGCGTGCAGGCGGTGGGCGAATGGCTGGCCGGAAAGTTTGCCCTGGATCACCGTTTCATCGATATCGACAATCCGGCGTAGGGCGCGGTCCGTTATCCGACGGCGGCGCTTCAGGATTCCTTGGCCGTTTCCCCTTTGCGCAGGCTGAATTCCTCGGACAGGGTGCCCGAGTCGTCGGGTCCGGCCTTGGGCGCGTAATCGCGCGGCGGTTCGACCGGATGCGCCTCGGTGGCGACGGCATCGGCCACCGGGGCCTCTTCCTCGGTCTCGATGAGGCGGTTGGCCAGGGAGGATTCCAGCTGCCGGCGCAGGGAGTCGTTGTCACCGCACAGGGTTTGCGCACCGCTTGCGAGGTGCGCGTGGACGTCCCGGTAACTTTCGGTCAACTGGTTCACGAGTTCGGCCGTGCGGGCGAAGTGAGTGCCCACGTTTTCCTTGTATTGCTCGTATTCGACCTGCAAGTCGTCGATCTCGTGCTCGAGCTTGCTCTTGCTGCCCGAGTCACCGCGGGTGAAGTGGTAAATGATGGCGCCGAAGGCGATGCCGGCCGCGAAACCCAGCAGGCCGATCATCCAGGCAGTGGCAGTTGCGTCCACGTCGGTTTCCTCAAAGAGCTTGTTACGGCTTAGAATGATCCGGTTCGTTTCGGGCCGGTTCAGGGTCCGTCATTATAACGATTCAGTTAATGTGTGCACACAATCCCGGCGGGCGTTTGCCGGGGACGGGAGACAGGTGCGGTGAGCAGTGACCTTGCGGGGGAAACGGCGGTCGTCATTCCGGGCCCGGAGGGTGACCTGGAGGCCCGCGTCATGGGCGCTGCGGCGCTTGAGGCAGGCTCCGGCCGCGACGGGTGCGTGGCGGTCGTCTGTCACCCGCACTCGCAGCACGGCGGTTCGATGCAGAACAAGGTGGTGCACACCCTGTGCCGGACCTTTCGCGAGGCCGGACTGCCCTCGGTGCGATTCAACTTCCGTGGCGTCGGCGCCAGCGCGGGAACCTACGATGCGGGGATCGGCGAAACCGATGACCTGCTGGCTGTCTTCGACTGGCTGCAATCACAACACCCGCTTGCCGGCATCTGGCTGGCCGGGTTTTCCTTCGGCGGCTTCGTGGCCGCCCGTGGCGCGCGTGCACTCGCGGACCGCGGCGAGTTCCTGCGCCGACTGGTGCTGGTGGCGCCGGCGGTGGTCAACTTCGACTTTGATGGTCTGCTGCCGGTCCCGGCGCCTACCATCGTGGTCCAGGGGGGCGAGGACGATGTGGTCGCCCCGGATGCCGTGATCGGCTGGGCGGAGGCGCTGGACCCGCGGCCGGCCCTGGTGCGGATGCCGGAGGCGGGCCACTTTTTCCATGGCATGCTGCCGGCGCTCAAGACCCGGCTGCTTGCCGAACTCGACGCGGCTTCCTGACAGGCGGTATTCCGGATGCATCACCTGACCCCGCTCGAAAAATACCATGCCGATCTCGAGCGCGAGGAGTTCACCCACGACCCGGCCCAGGAGATGGCGGTCAAGCATCTCCAGAATCTCTACGAGGCGCTGGTCGCCGCCGAGGACGCGGGAAGCGGCTCGCGCGTGTCGCTCCTGAACCTTTTCGGTGGCCGTCGTGGTCGCAATGAACCCGTGCGTGGCCTTTATTTCTGGGGCGGGGTGGGGCGCGGCAAGACCTACCTCATGGACGTGTTTTACGAGTGCCTGCCCTTCGAGCGCAAGCTGCGCACCCACTTCCACCGTTTCATGCGCCACGTGCACCAGGATCTGGCGACGCTCAAGGGCAAGAAGGATCCGTTGGTGACCGTCGCCCAGAAACTCGCGGAGCAGGCCCGGGTCATATGTTTCGACGAGTTTTTCGTCTCCGACATCACCGACGCGATGATCCTCGGCGGACTGTTGGAGGAACTGTTCGGCAATGGCGTGACCCTGGTGGCGACCTCCAACATCGTGCCCGACGGCCTCTATGAGAACGGCCTGCAGCGACAGCGTTTCCTGCCGGCCATTGAGTTGCTCAACCGCTACACCCAGGTGGTCAACGTCGATGGCGGGGTCGACTACCGTCTGCGTGCCCTGGAGCGCGCCGAGATCTACCACCACCCGCTCGATCTCGAGGCCGACGAGAGCCTTCTGGAGAGCTTCCAGAGCCTGGCGCCGGAGGAGGGTCACCAGGGCGTCGAGGTCGAGATCGAGAAGCGCACCATCCGCGCCCGATGGTGCTCGGACGACGTGGTCTGGTTCGACTTCACCGAACTCTGCGACGGCCCGCGCAGCCAGAACGATTACATCGAGTTGGCGCGCTGTTATCACGCCGTACTGGTCAGCAACGTGCCGCAGATGGGCGTCGACAAGGACGACCAGGCGCGCCGCTTCATCAACCTTGTCGACGAATTCTACGACCGCAATGTGAAACTGATCCTTTCCGCCGAGGTGCCGCTCGAGGAGCTTTACTCGGGGGGCAACCTGGCCTTCGAATTCGAGCGGACCCGCAGCCGGTTGCTGGAGATGCAGTCCCACGAGTACCTCGCCCGCCAGCACAAGGCCTGAGCCGGTTGATGGTCTGAAAGCGTTGCGGGCCGCCAGCCTTACAATCGTTAGTTAGAGTGGTAGACTGGGGTCGACAGCGCCGGGCCCGGGTCCCGGCGACAGCGAGGAGGTCCAGCATGATCCCGAG
Source organism: Pseudomonadales bacterium (assembly GCA_041588495.1). GTDB lineage: Bacteria > Pseudomonadota > Gammaproteobacteria > Pseudomonadales > JBFGWM01 > JBFGWM01. The sequence continues at coordinate 3,589 of JBFGWM010000049.1, forward strand.
AACCCTGTTCGACGCCGACCACGAGATATTTCGCGACTCCTTCCACAAGTTCCTGGAACGGGAGGCCGTGCCCTACCATGCCGGCTGGGAAAAGGAGGGCCAGGTCAGCCGGGGTCTGTGGACCAGCGCCGGTGAGGCCGGGTTCCTGTGTCCGACGGTGGCGGAGGAATACGGTGGTGCGGGCTGCGACTACCGCTACAGCACCATCATCATCGAGGAACTGGCGCGCCTCGGCCTGTCCGGGGTCGGCATGCCCCTGCACAATGACATCGTGGCCCCGTACATCGAACACTACGGCGCCGAGGAACAAAAGCAGAACTACCTGCCGAAGCTGTGCAGCGGGGAAATGATCGGCGCCATCGCGATGACCGAGCCCGGCACCGGCAGCGACCTGCAGAACGTCAAGACCACCGCCATCCGTGACGGTGACCATTACCTCCTCAACGGCTCCAAGACCTTCATCACCAACGGCCAGATGGCCGACCTGGTGATCGTGGTCGCCAAGACCGACCCGGGCGAGGGCGCCAAGGGCATCAGCCTGTTTCTGGTCGAGGCCGGCTGGGACGGATTCTCCAAGGGCAAGAATCTGGAAAAGGTAGGGATGAAGGCCCAGGACACCTCGGAGCTGTTTTTCCAGGATGTGCGGGTGCCCGCGGAGAACCTGATCGGCAAGGAGGGTGCGGGTTTTCAGTACCTGATGCAGGAGCTGCCCCAGGAACGCCTGCTGGTGGGCATCAGCGCGGTGGCCGCTGCCGAGGCGGCGTTCCAGTGGACCCTGGACTACGTCAAGGAGCGCAAGGCATTCGGGAAACCGATCGCGGCATTCCAGAACACCCGCTTCAAGCTGGCGGAACTGAAGGGGGACATCAGTGCGGGCCGGGTGCTGACGGACCGCTGCCTCGAGTTGCACCTCGAGCGGAAACTCGATGTCCCGACCGCTGCCATGCTCAAGATGTGGACCACCGAACTGCAGTGCCGCGTCATGGACGAATGCGTGCAGCTCCACGGCGGGTACGGTTACATGTGGGAGTACCCCATCGCACGGGCGTGGGCCGATTCGCGGGTACAGAAGATTTACGCCGGCACCAACGAGATCATGAAGGAGATCGTGGCCCGCGCGCTGTGACCACCCGGGCGCGGCGCATCATGGTGCCGGGTTCGGCTGCTCGCGGTGGATCGCCTCGATGGCCTTCACCGTTTCCGGATCAAGCCTGACCTCCGCGCTCGCCAGGTTGGTCTCCAGTTGCGCCATGGTCGTGGCGCCGATGATGTTGCTGGTCACGAAGGGCCTGGAATTCACCCAGGCCAGGGCCATCTGCGCGGGATCCAGTCCCGAATCATGCGCCAGGCGCACGTAGGCGCTGGCCGCCTTGTCCGCCTGCGGGTTGGTGTAACGGGAAAACCGGGAATACAACGTCAGGCGGGCGCCTTCGGGCCGTGCGCCGTCCAGGTACTTGCCGCTCAGCACGCCGAAGGCCAGGGGCGAATAGGCCAGCAGGCCGAGTTGCTCACGGTGGGCGATCTCCGCGAGGCCGATCTCAAAGGTGCGGTTGAGCAGGTTGTAGGGGTTCTGGATGCTCGCCATGCGCGGGCCGCCGCCCCGGCTCGAAACCTCCAGGAAGCGCATCGCACCCCAGGCCGTTTCGTTCGAAAGGCCCACGTGGCGCACCTTGCCGGATTCGACCAGACCGGCCAGCACTCCCAGGGTTTCCTCGACAGGGGTCATTTTCTCATCGGGGTGATGGACGTAGCCCATGGCCCCGAAAAAGTTGGTGGTGCGGTCGGGCCAGTGCAACTGGTAGAGATCGATGTAATCCGTGCCGAGGCGCTGGAGGCTGGCATCGACGGCGGCCTCGATGTGGGTGCGATCGAGGCGCGGGTTGCCGCCGCGCACCCAGGGCAGCCAGTTGGCAGGACCGCACACCTTGGAGGCGATCACCAGGTCTTCGCGACCGCCCCGGGTGCGCAGCCAGTCGCCGAGGATGCCTTCCGTGCGTGCATAGGTTTCCGCCCGTGGCGGCACAGGGTACATCTCCGCGGTATCGATGAAGTTCACCCCGGAGGCGAGGGCGCGGTCCAGCTGCGCAAAGGCCTCGCCGGGCCCGTTCTGCTCGCCCCAGGTCATGGTTCCCAGGCAAATCTGGCTCACCCGCAGGTCGGTGCGGCCCAGCGGCCGGTACTCCATCGGGTCGTTCTCCACGGCAAAGGCCTGGTCCAGGCCGGAGGTTTGCAAGAATACCTCATCGGACGGAGCGAGGCCCCGAAACTGGCTTGTCAACCGGTGCCGGCTTGTGTACCATTCGCGCTCTTTTTTCACGGGTTTCGTCAGGGAGCTGGTTCCGGATGAAAATGACCAGAAGCGCAAAGGCCGAAACGGTCCGCCGCGATTGGTATGTTGTTGACGCCTCGGGCAAAACGCTCGGTCGTCTCGCGAGCGAAATCGCGCGGCGCCTGCGGGGCAAGCACAAGCCGGAATACACGCCTCACGTGGATACCGGCGATTACATCGTGGTGATCAACGCGGAAAAGGTCCGGGTCACGGGGAACAAGGAAGCCGCCAAGATGTACTACCGGCATTCCGGCTACCCCGGTGGTATCCGCTCCGAGTCCCTGGGCCACCTGCGTGGCCGCGCTCCGGAGCGCATGATCCAGGCCGCGGTGAAGGGTATGCTTCCGCGCAATCCGCTGGGACGTGCCATGGGCCGCAAGCTGAAAATCTACGCCGGTCCCGAGCACCCGCATGCTGCCCAGCAGCCTGCGGAACTGGTGATCTGATCCAACTTTCTGAACGGGTAGCCTGATGTCACAACTCGAGAATTACGGTACCGGCCGGCGCAAGACCTCGACCGCCCGCGTCTATCTGAAGCCGGGCAACGGCCGGATCCTGATCAACAATCGTCCCATAGACGAGTATTTCGGTCGCAAGACGGCGCGCATGATCGTCCGTCAGCCGCTGGTCGTTGCCGAGGCGGAAGATCGTTTTGATATCGATGTGACCGTTTCCGGCGGGGGCGGCTCCGGTCAGGCAGGCGCCATTCGCCACGGAATCACCCGTGCACTGATCGCTCACGACGAGGAATTGCGCCGTACCCTGCGTCGCGCAGGCTTCGTGACGCGTGATGCGCGTGCGGTCGAGCGCAAGAAGGTCGGCCTGCGCAAGGCGCGCAAGCGGCCCCAGTACTCCAAGCGCTGAGTCGTCCACGAACGGTTACGAAAAGCCCGGCTTCGCCGGGCTTTTTTGCGCGCTGATCTTGCGTGTTTTTTGTACCAAAAATTATTGTCTGTCACGCAGTTAGCGTTCTTGTCACGGTATGGCGAATTCATTACCATGCACCGCAAACTTATTGACTACCCTTTTGGGCTAGCCGGCCGGGCGCCGGCTTCTGTTCCGTTGGGCGTGACCAGGCGTGACTTCGGTTCACCCCTTTCTGGAGATGCTTCATGAGTAAAACCGAGGTGAACCAAGGGCGCAGGCGCTTCCTGGTTGCGGCAACGTCGGTGGTCGGAGGCGTCGGTGCGGTCGGCGCGGCAGTCCCGTTCGTGGCCAGCTGGAATCCGAGCGCCAAGGCCAAGGCGGCGGGTGCGCCGGTCAAGGTCGATCTCAGCAAGGTCGAACCGGGCCAGCAGATTACCGTCGAGTGGCGCGGCAAGCCGGTCTGGGTGGTACGTCGCACCGAGGAAATGCTGGCCAGCCTCGAGAAGATGAGTGCGCAGATGGCCGATCCCGATTCGGAACGCCAGCAGCAGCCCGCCTACGCGCAGAACGTTCACCGCTCCGTGAAGCCGGAGTACCTGATTCTTGTCGGTATCTGCACCCACCTCGGCTGTTCACCGACGTACCGTCCCGATGTCGCCCCGGCTGACCTGGGCGCCGACTGGGTGGGCGGATTCTTCTGCCCCTGTCACGGGTCCCGCTTCGATCTCGCGGGGCGGGTGTGGAAGGGCGTGCCGGCCCCGACGAACCTCGAGGTTCCTCCTTACTCCTTCGAGTCCGAGAACCTGGTTGTCATCGGTGTCGACGGGGAGGCCGCCTGATGTACAAATGGATGAATGATCTCTTGATGTGGGTTGACGACCGCCTCCCGGTCGTCGAGGCCTGGAACCGGCATGTCGGCCAGTACTATGCGCCGAAGTCCTTCAATTTCTGGTACTTTTTCGGTTCGCTGTCGCTCCTGGTGCTGGTCAACCAGTTGCTGACCGGGATCTGGCTCACCATGAGCTACAACCCGAGTGCGGAGGGCGCGTTCGCCTCCGTCGAGTACATCATGCGGGATGTCGAGTTCGGCTGGCTGATCCGCTACCTGCACTCGACGGGCGCATCGGCGTTCTTCGTGGTGGTGTACCTGCACATGTTCCGTGGTCTCCTGTATGGCTCCTACCAGAAGCCGCGCGAGTTGGTGTGGATCTTCGGCATGGCGATCTACCTGTGCCTGATGGCCGAGGCGTTCATGGGCTACCTGCTGCCGTGGGGGCAGATGTCCTACTGGGGAGCGCAGGTCATCGTGTCCCTGTTTGGGGCGATACCCGGCATCGGTCCGGACCTGCAGCAGTGGATTCGTGGTGATTACCTGATCTCCGGGATCACGCTCACACGCTTTTTCGCGCTGCATGTCATTGCCCTTCCCATCGTGCTGCTGCTGCTCGTCGTTCTGCACCTGCTGGCGCTGCACGAGGTCGGCTCGAACAACCCGGACGGCGTCGACATCAAGAAGCTCAAGGACGAAAACGGTATTCCGCTGGACGGGATTCCATTTCATCCTTACTACACCGTGAAGGACATCGTCGGCGTTGCCGTCTTCCTGTTTGTGTTCTTCGTGGTGGTCTTCTTCTTCCCCGAGATGGGCGGGTACTTCATCGAGAAGCCGAATTTCGAACCGGCCAATCCGCTGAAGACCCCTGAGCATATCGCGCCAGTCTGGTACTTCACGGCGTTCTACGCCATGTTGCGTGCGGTGACCTATCCCCTGTTCGGCGTCGATGCGAAGTTCTGGGGCGTGGTGGTCATGGGCGCCGCGATCGCCATCCTGTTCGTTCTGCCCTGGCTGGACCGGAGTCCGGTTCGTTCGATGCGTTACAAGGGCATGATCAGCAAGCTGTTTCTTGCCGCCTTCGCGATCAGTTTCGTGATTCTCAGCGTGCTGGGGGCGTTGCCGGCCACGCCCGGGCGCACCACGCTTTCCCAGGTGATGACGATGATCTACTTCGCGTTCTTCATCGCCATGCCCTGGTACACGAGGATGGAGAGAACGAAACCGGTTCCGGAGAGGGTGACGAAATGATGAGAACAATTTCGGTCCTGCTCCTCGCCCTGTTCCTGCCCGCGGCGGCGCTTGCGGCCGGCGGGCCCTCGGTGCCCCTGGACCACATCGAGACGGACATCTCGGACCAGCCGTCCCTGCAACGTGGCCTGAAGTATTACGTCAACTACTGCATGGGCTGCCATTCAATGCAGTACCAGCGCTTTGAGCGGAATGCCCAGGACCTGGGTATCCCCAACGAGATATTTGAGGACAACCTGTTGTTCGGAGATCGCAAGATCGGCGAACTGATGACCATCGCCATGCCCCAGGACAAGGCCGCCAAGTGGTTCGGCACCGCACCGCCGGACCTGACCCTGATTGCCCGCCTCCGTGGGCCGGATTGGCTGTACACTTACCTGCGTAGTTTCTATATCGACGAGAGCCGTCCCTGGGGCGTCAACAACGTCGTGTTCAAGGACGTCGGTATGCCCCATGTCCTCATGGAACTCCAGGGCGTGCAGCGTATGGGCTGCGGGCCGGTCACCATGCTTGACGAAAAGGGACACGAGAAGCGCGACACCCTCACCGGTGCAGTTATGACCGAGGAGCAGTGCGACGTGCTGGTCGTCGACGAGGGGACCGGAGAACTTAGCAAGGAGGAGTTTGATCAGGCCATGTACGACCTGGTCAATTTCCTCGAATATGCCGGGGAACCGTACCGGCTTACGAGTGAGCGGATTGGCACGTATGTCCTGTTTTACCTGGCCATTCTGTTCGTTGTTTCATACATGCTCAAGCGTGAATACTGGAAGGACGTTCATTGAGGCGTCCTTTCACACGCCCCCCGAGTGATTTGAAGTCAAAAAAAGTGTAGAATCCCGCCTCCTTTGAGGTTTGCCGCCGGCATGGCTCGATTCAACTTTTTTGATTGGGGGAGTTCATGGGCGTCATTGCGAAGCGTTCATCGATGATTTTTTACTCCGCGCAAGACCATTACAGCCACAGGGTCCGCATCGTACTCGCCGAGAAGGGCGTGTCGGTTGACGTGATCGACTGTGAGGACAACAGCAAGCCGTCGGAATTGGCTGACCTGAATCCGTACAACTCGCTGCCCACCCTGGTGGACCGTGACCTCGTGCTCTATGAATCAAAGATCATGATGGAGTACCTGGACGAAAGGTTCCCGCATCCGCCCCTGTTGCCGGTCTACCCGGTGGCCCGGGCCCAAAGCCGCTTGTGGATGCATCGCATCGAGCAGGATTGGTGCGGACTGGCGGATTCCATCGTGGCGGGGCGCGCCAAGGAGCACACCCTCGCACGCTACCGCAAGGAACTGCGGGACAGCCTGATTGGCGTGGCGCCGATTTTCGCGGAGAAGCCCTTTTTCATGAGCGAGGAATTCACCCTCGTCGATTGCTGCGTGGCCCCCCTCTTGTGGCGCCTGCCGGTAATGGGCATCGACCTTCCGGCGCGCCAGGCTCGTGGCCTGATCGCCTATCGGGATCGACTCTTTGAGCGCGAATCCTTCCGGGCCAGCCTTTCGCAGGTCGAGAAGGACATGGTTGCCTGAGCCTGCTTGTGTCCATGACATCGAGTCGGCCCTACCTGCTGCGTGCGCTGCTGGAGTGGATTGTCGATAACGACTGCACTCCGCATATCGTCGTCGAGGCGTCCATGGATGGCGTCCGCGTGCCGGAAGAACACGTCAAGGACGGACAGATCGTTCTCAACATCAGTCCATCGGCGATCCAGCAGTTCGAACTCACCAACGAATACGTTGCCTTCAGTGCACGGTTCCAGGGCCAGCCTCGGGAAGTCTTTGTTCCGATCGCGGCAGTGGCAGCGATTTTCGCCCGTGAAAACGGCAACGGCATGGCCTTCACCCCGGAAAACGGGGCCTCGGGTCCGGACGGTCCCGGTGACGAACCCCCGCGCGACTCCCGCAAGCCGAGCCTGAAAGTCGTCAAGTAAACGCGGCCGGGTCCCCGGCGCACGCTTCCAAGTCGTTTCAGTCGCCCGCCGGCCCGGTATCGAACAACTGCTTCCAGAGTCCGTACGCGGTGCCCGGTGCGGGTTCCAGTTCGACACCCACGTGATGAAAGCCCGAGGCGGGATCCTCGCGAACCCAGTGTGCGCAGCCGCGCAGCAGGAAATCCCCTGGTTTGCCGCGAATGGTGATCCAGATCTCGATCGCGTCGCCCTCGGAGACCTCGCGCCCAATCTGGATATGCAGGCCGCGGCGCGACACGTCCACGGTTGTTGCGCTCACGGTTTTTTCCATGAGATTGACATCGAGCAGGGACGGGTTGACGTGGACGCGGATGGATTCGACCCGCGGTAGTCTCGGGTCCCTGCGCTGCTCGTGTTCAGCGCTCATGCGGTTTGGGAATCCATGGAAAATGGCTCGGCCGCGCGACGGGGGTGCGTCGCGCCGCGCTCACCCGATGTATTCGAAGATCTTAACGATCTTCTCGACGCCTCGAATCCGGCGTACGGCTTCCACCGCCTTGTCGGCTTCCTGTGGCGTGACCAGGCCCATGAGAAAGACCGTGCCGTTCTCCGTGACCACCTTGATGCGCGAGGCGCTGACCTCGGAGTTGGCGAACATGATGGTCTTGACCTTGGAGGTGAGCCAGGCGTCGTTGCTGCGTGCGAGCCCCGAGGTCACGCCGGCCACCTGCAGTTCGTTGTGAACCCGCCGCACGTTGCGCACCTTGGCGGCGACTTCCCCCGCAAGCTTGCGCAGGGATTCCGAGCGCACCTGGCCGGCCAAAAGAACGACCCCGTTGAAGCTGGTCACGTTGATGTTGGCCTGGGCGAAATCCGGGGCCGCCTTGCGGATATTGACCAGGGCCTTGGTCTCGATGATCTCGTCATCGATAAAGCTGCCCAGCGTGCGTTTCCCGGGGTCTTCCCGGATCGGCTGCTCGCCGGAAAACAGCCCGACGACGCTCGCGCAGCCGGGCAGGGTCAGAAGGGAACAAGAAAGCGCTAGCGAGATGAGAAGGCGGTAATGCGTCATCCGATCACTTATCACCGAACATGGTCTGGTCAATGAGATCACACAGGCAGTGAATTGCCAGCAGGTGTACTTCCTGTACCCGGGCCGTAACCGGTGAGGGAACCCGGATCTCGATGTCTCCATCCTGCACCAGCGGGGCCATTTTGCCCCCATCCCTGCCAGTGAGCGAGATCACTTTGATGCCTTTCTTGTGGGCCACGTGGATGGCCTCGATGACATTCGCTGAATTGCCGCTGGTCGAGATCGCGAGCAGGATGTCGCCGGGATTGCCCAGCGCGCTGAGTTGCTTGGAGAAGATCTCGTTGTAGCTGTAGTCATTGGCGATCGATGTCAGCGTCGAACTGTCCGTGGTCAGGGCAACCGCTGCAAGGCTTGGGCGTTCCATTTCGAACCGGTTCAGCAGCTCCGAGGAAAAGTGCTGGGCATCGCCCGCCGATCCGCCGTTGCCGCAGGTCAGGATCTTGCCGCCGTCGGTGAGGCAGCGAACCATTTCCATGGCGGCGGCCTCGATGGCCTCGGGCAGCACGTCGCGAGCGCGCTCCTTGGTCTCGATACTGTCGGTGAAGTGCCCGTTGATGCGTTCAATCGCGTTCATGGCGTGGACCTCTTTGTTGCGGGCCTGCTCAGGCCTCGAAGGCGTCCCGAATCCAGTTGAACACGAACGGTGCGCCCGGGCCGACTTCAATGACATCGAAACGACATTCGGGAATCCGGTCCGTTCGGTAACGCTGCAGCCAGGCCCGGGCCGTTGCGACCAGGCGCTGTTGCTTGCGCCTGGTGACGGTCTCGGCTCCCGAACCGTAGCTGGTGGAGCGCCGGAATCGAACTTCGATAAATACTAGCGTACTTTTCTCAAGCATGACCAGATCGATCTCGCCGCGGCGGGAGCGGAAGTTCCGGGCGACCAGGCGGAGGCCCTGGGCCTCGAGAAAGTGCAGGCAGGCGGTTTCCGCGGCATCACCGATGGCCGAGGTTTCAGACCTGCGGTTTGATCTGGTGCGGCGTCCGGGGGCGAATCCCGCGTCAGAGGAATTCATCACGCGTCTTCACCGTGAGGGCGGCCTGTGCAACCGAAGTCAGGAATGTCGCAAGGATCAGCAGGATCGAAACCGGCAGGTGGAACTGGTCGAAACCGGCCAGCGCAAAGCCGGCGTGGATCGGCAGGATGGCGCCGCTGCATGTGGCTATCGCCAGAGAGCAGTAAAAACCCGCCGGGCTGCGTGCAAGGATCGGAACCAGGCAGGCGAGCAGTCCGGCAAAGATCAGAACGTTGAGCACCGCGAACAACTGGATGTCCCCGGGCAGCCCGAACATTTCCCATTCCCTCCAGTAAGCGGCATCGACCTGGTGACCGATGACCAGCGCCAGGTTCAGCAGCGCGAGGCGGTTGAGCGTGAAGAGGCCGGTCGGCACCGCGGTCGTCGATCAGAGCGCGCTTTCAGATGTTTCCGCCGGCCGCTCGTCAGCGCCAGCCTGGCCGGTCGGGTAGGGCGCGGGGAGGCCGTCGCGCATGACCGCCCAGGGCAGTTCGCGTTCCACCTGGCGCTGGCGGTTGAGGCGCAGCGCCCCGGTCTGGCCAAAGAAGCGGCTCTGGTCGAAGGTCTCGAGCTGGAACAGGCGGGGGTAGACCTGGAACGCGTCGACGCCGAGCGCATACAGGCGCCCAAAAGCGGTGGCGGTGCTCTGCCAGGTTTCGCGAATGGTCAGTTGTACGTCGGCGGGTGCGTCGAGGTTCCACGGAACATCACAGAAACGTACACCCTCGAGGTCGCGGTCCAGGCGGGGCGCGGGGCGCCCGGAGTAGATGTGCGAGGTCGCGTAGATGGGCA
>JBFGWM010000050.1:0-13599 GCA_041588495.1 Pseudomonadales bacterium
CAGGGTGTGCTTCGGTTTCCAGCCGAACGTGTCCCGGAAGCGCGAGCCGTCGATGATCACCGAATACTTGAAATAATTGATCAGGTAGCTCGGGAATCCACGCATCTTGGCCAGGCCACTGATGGTACGCGGCAGGTTTGGCGGTAGCGACGGCACCGGGAACAGGCGGCATCCACAGGCGCGCAGGGCCTCCTTCAGGGCCACCCAGTCGTCAGGCGCAACGTTGTAGATGCCCGGCTGGTTCTTGCGGTAGGCCATCACGATGGCGTCGGCCATGTCTTCGATGTGGATGAACTGCATCATCGGCGAGAAGCCCACCAGCACCGGCGCATAGGGCCGCGAGAGCAGCATGCCGATGCTGTTGCGCACGCCGGGTCCGACGATGTTGCAGGGTCGCAACAGGGTGATGTTCAGGCCCGGGTGCTTGTAGATGTACACGTTGCTGAGGTTTTCCAGCTCCACCGAATCAACCAGGTCGAGGGTCAGGTTGCTGGCCTTCAGGGGCGCGTCTTCGTCGATCAGCGCCGGGTTATAGGGGTGCGCGCCGTAGACGTGATAGGTGGACATCACCAGGGTCTGCTTGATCCCGTACTTGTGGGCCAGGTCATAGAGCTTCTGGGTCCCGGTGACGTTGGCGTTGTAACGCCCCTGGCGGTGCCACTCGTAGGCGGAAATCCGTCCCAGGTGAATCAGCCCGTCGAACTCGTGGGCGCGGAAAATGTCCTCGAAGCTGCGCTTGTTGAAGTCGACGCAATAGCTCGGGATCTGGTTGGAGATCTCCACCCGCTTGCGGAAGTCCACCGCCACGATGCGGTAGTCCTCCTTCAGCCGGTTGATCACGCGGCGCGCCAGGGCGCCACCGGCGCCGGTCACCAGGATTTGCGGTTTCTTGCCTCGCTGAGCCATCAGAACACCCCCTTGCGTTCATCGAGACCGAGCTGGATCAGCCGGCGGATTTCGTCCTTCACTTCCTCGACCTTCTCGACGACCTTGTCCTCGTTCTCGACCTTCACATCATCGAACCGCATCGGCTCGCCGAAATTGAGATACACCCTTGCCGGCAGCGGAAACGGGGGCGCCAGCGGGATGTAGGGCACCCCGAGCATTTTCGCCAGGCCCTCGAAATTGTGGATGGCCGGCATGGTTTCCTCGCAGCCGACCACGCCCACCGGGATGATGGGGGTCTTGTGCTGGATTGCAAGGTGCATGAAGCCCGTCCCGAAGCGCTGCAGCTGGTAGCGTTTCTCGTAAAGCTTGCCTGCGCCGCGCACGCCCTCGGGAAACACGATGATGACCTCGTCACGCGCCAGCATCTTCGAGCAGTTCAGCGCATCGCCGACCACCGCCCCCGTCTCGTTGAGCACGTTGCCGAGAAACGGGACCGTGGGGAAGAAGCGCTCGATCATGGCACGCGGCGCGCGCGGACCGTTGGGGTTGGTCGAGATGGCATAGCCAATCAGCACGCCATCCATGGGCATCTGGCCGCTGTGATTGGCAATCACCAGGGCGCGGCCCTCGGTGGGAATGTTTTCGAGGCCGTGGGCGGTGACCCGGAAGTACTTCTCGTACAATTTCTGCACGATACTGAGGCCGACCATGAACCCGTCCGTATTGAAGCCCCAGGGATCCCAGCCCATCTCTCCCACCGGCTTGGGAATGCGGCCGACCCGCTGTTCCAATTCGTCCGATACGAGCATTTTCTTGAGAAAATTCCTGACCACGTGTCCAGGCTCCTGTGGCGGTGCAGTGAATTCCGGAGCGGGAGCCGGCAATCGGCCGGATGTCCGGAAACGGATTCTAAGTATAGTGCCGCGGGGCGGCGCTTGGGGAACCCGGCGCGCATTCCGAACCAAAACCGCCAAACAGCAGAAAAGTCGCCTATTTTTAACGACATGTGAGATTTTCCGGGAGCCAGCCGCCCGGACCCCACGGAGAAGCAAGCATGCCCCACGGGACACGTTCCATACCCAGGGCGGGGTCCCGCCCCTGCCTTTCCGCGATATGCGCCGCCGCCCTGCTCGCATGGCAGCCGGCCGCGGCCACTGAACTCGACATCACCGGGACCTCCATCGAGGCCCTGATGCAACTCACCGTGACCTCGGTCACCAAGACCGAGCAGTCACTCCAGGGTTCGGCAGCCGCCATCCACGTGATCACCAGCGACGATCTCCGGCGCATGCGCGTGACCAATATTCCTGATGCCCTGCGCCTGGTGCCCGGGGTCCAGGTCAAGCGCTTCAACAGCAGTACCTGGTCGGTGTCCATCCGCGGCTTCAACAACGTGTTCGCCAACAAGCTGCTGGTATTGATCGACGGACGCACCGTGTACACGCCGGTGTTCGCCGGAACCCTGTGGGAAATTCGTGAACCGATGCTGGAAGACATCGACCGCATCGAGGTGATCCGGGGTCCGGGCGGATCCCTGTGGGGGTCGAACGCTGTCAACGGCGTCATCAACATCATCACCCGGAAAGCGGGCGACACGCGCGGCGGCCTGGTCGCGGCCGGCGTGGGCAACGAGGACCGCGCCTACGGGGCCATCCGCCACGGCTGGCAGACCGGCGACGACGCCTGGCTGCGCGCCTACGCGAAATTCCATGAACGCGGCGCGCAGCCGGATCCCGCCCACCGCAGCGACAACGAGTGGCGCAGCGCGCGGGGCGGCTTCCGCTGGGACTGGAAGCAGAACGACCAGGATCAGTACACGGTCCAGGGCGACATGTACGAAGTCAATACAGACCACTACTCGACCCTGGCCAACATCGCCGGTGGCGGTGCGACCATCCGTCCCCGCTACCTCGGCGGCAACCTGCTGCTGCGCTGGCAGAACCGCCGGATCGACGGCAGCGGAAAAACCCTCCAGTTCTACTGGGACTACCAGGACAACGACTTCCCACTCATCGCGGAAGATCGCCGGCACATTGCCGACATCGAATACCAGCACGATTTCTTTGCCGGCGACCGTCACCACCTGGTGTGGGGCATCGGTTACCGCTTCGTGAAGGACCGGGTGGCGACCGAGACCGGTTTCCTGCCTTTCGCACCCGTGCAGAGCGAGGACGGCACCTGGAGCGCCTTTATCCAGGACGAGATCGAACTGCTCCGCGACCGCCTGCACCTGACTGTCGGCACCAAGTACGAGCGCAACAATTTCACCCAGGACGAAATCCAGCCCAACCTGCGCCTCAGCTGGACACCGAGTGACCGGCACACCCTCTGGGGCGCGGTGTCGCGCGCGGTGCGCACGCCGTCGCGCTTCGAGGACGACATCACCACCTTCGCCGGCAACGACCTGCGCTCGGAACGGCTGGTGGCCTGGGAGGTGGGACACCGGGCCAACCTGGGCTCCGAGCTACACGTCGACAGCGCGGCATTCTACAACCGCTACGACGACCTGCTCTTCCAGGAGACCCTCGCCTGTATCCCGCTGGCCCCGCCCATGTTCGGTGGCTGCCCGGCGGCCACGCCACTTGGCATCGTGTTTGACAACAGCGCCAAGGGACATACCTGGGGCATGGAATTCAACGCGCTGTGGCAACCCACCGCGAACTGGACCCTTGAACCTTCCTTCACGTTCCTGGTCATGAAACTGGAGAGCAAGAACGGACACGCGGCCCGCACCGCGGCTGCGGGCGCGGAACGCGCCGACCCGCGCCACCGCTTCACGCTCCGTTCGGGTTACGAACTCACGGAGACCCTCAACATGGACACCATACTGCGCTATTCCGACAACAGCAGCGCCGGTATGGTGGACTCCTACACGACCCTGGACCTGGGCGTCACATGGACGCCGGTGCCCGACCTCGAGCTCGCCCTGGAGGGACGCGACCTGCTTGACAACCGCCACCCGGAAAGCAGCGGCGCCGGGTTGCTCAACCTCACCGAGCCGACCGAGGTGCAATCCGGGGTGTATGGCAAGATCACCTGGAAATTCTGAGCCGACATGTACCGAGATCACGGGCCATGGCGTTGATTCGAAAGCGGCTTCGACTGGCGGAACGTCCGCAGGTCCTTTTCGCGTGGGCGGCGCTTGCCCTCGCGTGCCAGGCCGGGGCGGCCGAGCATTCCGGAGCCTCTCTCGAATACCAGGTCAAGGCGGCCTACCTGTTCAACTTCACGCGTTTTGTCGAGTGGCCTGAAGCCGCGCAAGGCGAAGCGGCAACCGACGCGGCACCAATCTCGATCTGCGTACTGGACTCCCGGCCCTTCGGCGACGCCCTCAAGAAGCTCGAGGGACAACAGGTCGGCGAGCGGGTGCTGACCGTCGCGGTTCCGAAGATCGGCGAACCGGGCGCGATCGATCACTGCAGCATCCTGTTCCTGGACAGGCGGGCCAACGGTGTTCGCGATGAACTGCTGCGCAAGGTCGACGGCAAACCGGTGCTGACCATCGGCGATTCCACCGGGTTCCTCTCGGAGGGCGGCATCGTGGAACTGGTGCGGCGCCGCGGCCGCATCCTGTTCCGTATTGACGTGAAACACGCCCGCCGCGCGGGCCTGCGCGTCGACCCGCAATTGCTCGGCCTGGCGCTGGAGGACTGAGCATGGCGACCGAAACCACGGCTTCCGCGGCACCCGAGCCCACCCCCGGTTTTTTCGCCCGTCTCCCGGTCCGTCTCAAGCTGGTGATCATGATTTCCACGGTATCCACCCTCGCCCTCGTGATTGGCGCCGTGATCAAGATCGCCGAGGACCGGCGCATCTTCGAGGAAAACCTGCTCGGCAACATGGCGACCCTCGCAGAGGTCGTGGGGGCCAGCAGCCGTGCCGCGCTGGTGTTCGAGGATCCGGTGTCCCTGGAGCGCTCCCTGGCCCTGCTCGAGGTGCACCCCCACATCCTGGCCGCTGCCGTGTACAAGGCTGACGGCACCATCTTCGCCCGCTACGACGCCGACAGCGGAGTCCTGATTCCCCCGCAGGTCCGCGTCACCAACGAGCATGGTTTCGAATTCGACGTGTTCTGGGTGACGCGCAAGATCATCCTCAAGAACCAGCCGATCGGGGCCATCTGGCTGCTGTCATCGGACCGCACCCAATGGGAGGCCTCGGTCACCCAGCTGGTGTCGCGGGTGACCGGGCTGGTTTTCACCCTGATCCTGTTCACCATCGCGGTCTCCTTCGGTCTGCAGCAGTTCATCACCCGTCCGATCCACCAGATTCGCGAAACCATGAAGCACGTGGTGGAGAACAACGATTTCTCGTTGCGCGCCGAAAAAGCTTCCGGGGACGAACTCGGCGACCTGGTCGACGGGTTCAACGCGATGCTGGACACCATCGAGTCCAGCAACCGGCGCCTGCGCGAGGAGATCGCAACCCGCGAACACGCTGACGAGATGCTGCGCAGGGAGACGCGCAAGCTCGAACAGGCCCACGCGGAACTCGAGCAACGCGTCGAGGAACGCACCCGCGAACTGGCGCGCACCCGGGACCTCGCGGAAGCGGCCAACCAGGCCAAGAGCCAGTTCCTGGCCAACATGAGCCACGAACTGCGCACGCCCCTCAATGCGATCATCGGTTACAGCGAAATGCTGCTGGAGGAAATCGAGGATGGCACCGGTCCAACGGCATTCGCCACCGACCTGGAACGCATTCGCGACGCGGGCCACAACCTGCTCGGACTGATCAGCGACGTACTCGACATCTCCCGCATCGAGGCCGGGCGCATGCGCCTGACCGTGGAGGATTTCGACCTCGGCGTCATGCTCAACGAGGCTGCCGCGACGATCGCCCCCATGGCGGCCAGGAACGGCAACCAGGTCAGCGTTCCGGACGCCGCCAACGCCGGCATCATGCATTCCGACATGATGAAAGTGCGCCAGATTCTCCTCAACCTGATGAGCAACGCCTGCAAGTTCACCCATGACGGCAAGGTCAGCGTCAGCTGCCGCCGCAGCGGCAAGGCAGCGGTGGAACAGGTGATCATCACCATCTCGGACACCGGCATCGGCATGTCCGAGGACGAGATCAGGCGCCTGTTCCAACCCTTCACGCAGATCGATTCATCCTATACCCGCGAGTATGGCGGCACCGGCCTTGGCCTGGTGATCTCGGAGCGCCTGGTCCGCTTTCTCGGTGGCGACATCGGGGTGACCAGCGAACCCGGCAAGGGCTCGCGTTTCACGGTCCGCCTGCCGGCACGCATCGACAACCT
This sequence comes from Pseudomonadales bacterium, assembly GCA_041588495.1. Lineage (GTDB taxonomy): Bacteria > Pseudomonadota > Gammaproteobacteria > Pseudomonadales > JBFGWM01 > JBFGWM01. The sequence goes on from JBFGWM010000050.1 coordinate 6,152, forward strand.
CTCGCAGAAGGAACCCGAGACCGAGGCCGAGGCAGGCGAGGAACACGACACCCCATTGGTCCTGGTTGTCGATGATTCGGCTATCGCCCTGGAGATGTACCGTGAACAACTCGAGGAACGCGGCTTCCGGGTGATCACCACCCGCGACCCCCTGGAAGTCACCGGCCTGTGCGAGGAACTGCACCCGCGCTTCGTACTGCTCGACGTGATGATGCCCGACAAGAACGGCTGGGAGGTGCTGCATGACCTCAAGACCCACAACGCGACCCGCGACATACCGGTGATCGTCTGCAGCGGCGTCAACGATCCCGAACTCGCGGCATCACTTGGCGCAGCCGGAAGTATCGGCAAGCCGTTCACCGCCGCCATGCTGCAGGCCCTGCTCGAGGAACAGGGCCTGGCGGATCGCAGGCTGCGGGCGCTGGTGGTGGACGACGACGACGAGGACGCCGCCCTGCTCGCCGACCTCCTGCACAGCCAGGGCTACGAGGTCAGCCACGCATCATCCGGGCCGGTGGCCCTGGAAATGATCTCCGAGCACGCGCCGGAGCTGCTGTTCATCGACCTGCTGATGCCCGGCATGGATGGCTTCCAGGTACTCGAGACGCTGCGTTCCCACGGGCAACTGGAGAACATGACCGTGATCGTGATCACCGGCCTGGAACTCGACGATGTGAAACTGCAACAGCTGGAAGATCTCAGCCAGGGCATTCTTCGCAAGAATAACGTGACCGCCGACACCCTGGCCCATAAACTGTCGACCCTGACCCGTCGTCAACCCTGACCAGCGCAGCCAACGATGAGCCATGTACTGATTGTCGAGGACAACGAGCTGAACCGGGACATGCTGTCACGGCGGCTGGCTCGCAAGGGCTTCGTGACCAGCATCGCCGAAAACGGCGAGCAGGCACTCGAATTGCTGGCCGGCCAGCGTCCCGACATCATCCTCATGGACCTCAGCCTGCCGCGCATGGACGGTTGGGAGACCACGCGTCGCATCAAGGCCGACTCGCATCTCTGCACGATACCGGTGATCGCCCTTACCGCTCACGCACGCCGCGAGGACGAGAAATCGGCCATGGAGGCCGGGTGCGACGACTTCGCCACCAAGCCGATCGATTTCAAGGGATTGCTCGACAAGATGGCCCGCCTGATCGGCTGAACGACGCCTGTCAGCCCCCGTCCGGGTCCGCTTCCACGCCTTCCGTATCGCTTGTGCCGGCGCCCCGGGCGCCGCGCGCGGGACGACGCGGACGCGCCAGCATCTCCCACAGCGAGATGCGGCTCGGCAGGTCGGAGAGTTCTTCCAGGTTCTCGGTGATTCCCGAGAGTTGCATAACGTTCTCGGCAATGCGGAACACCGCGACGATGAATTCCAGGGCCACCCGGACCGCGGTCAGGCACACCAGGAACAGGCCCGGCCCGATGAAAAACAGGTAAACGATCCCCTTCCAGGGCGACACGAAGAACGCCGCCACGGTCAGGTACAGGGCCAGGCCGGCACTGGCCACGATCGCCATGCCGTAGACCCAGGGCAGCATCTGGATGGTGATGAATTCCGTGAAATTGATGTCGAACAGGGCATGCAGGTAGCGCGATGACCGTGATTTCCACTCCTCGCGATCGGCCAGCAGTTCCCGCAGGGAGCGCTTGAGACTGTCCATCGCCGCCATACCCGCACACCTCTGTGACCATTCGGATCATCCGGCGCCGGGCGGTCCCCCGCCGGCGCGCGCTTCAGCATGGAGCATAGCAGCGCCCGGACCCGGGCATTGCCACCGGATCGCGGGCGAATGCCGTCGATGGATTATAATTCCGTTGGTGCGGCGGGAATCCGGACGCATCCGACAGGCTGACTGGTGACCCCTGACCGTGCGTATCCGCAATCGCATCTTTGCTTACATTTCGCCTTTGCTGGTGATTGCGCTGGTGGCCGTCGGCGTGGCCGGTTATCTCAACATGGTCGCCAGCCTGGAAACCAAGGTCCGGGACCACCTGCAGGCCCTTGCCGCAATCCAGGAACAACGGATCGCGGAACGCTTCGTCCGCAACGTGGAGCGTATCAACCTGCTGGCCTCGCGCACCGCCCTGCGTCGCAACCTGGCCGGGTTCCTTGCCGATGGCGATCCCGGGCGACGGGACGAGATCCGCGAGATCCTCGACGACGCGCTGCGCTCGGTGGTGGGATTCGAGATGCTCCTGGTGGCGCGGGCCGACGGGCGCGTGGTGTCCAGTACCGATGCCCGCTGGGCCGGGGAGTCGATCGCCGACACCAACTTTTTCACGGCCGGAATGCGCCAACCCCAGGGCCATGCGATCTGGCGCGATGACCGTGGCCGTGAACTGAATGCGATTTCCGCCCCGCTGACCCGGGACGGGGAGTTCCTCGGGGTCATGGTCCTGTTCGCCGATTTTTCCGTGTTCGGCCACCTGTTGCGGGACTACACCGGGCTGGGAGAGACCGGCGAAACCCTGCTGGTCGCCCCCGGGGCGGACGGCGCCGTGAAATTTCTGATCCAGCCCCGTTTCGGCGCGCTGGCGGGACGCGCACCGGAATACCCGCGCCCGGGAGAACTGGCGCGCATGGCCAGCAGGGGCATTGAAACCTACGTCTCCGAGGCCATCGACTACCGCGGTGAGCCCGTGTACGCGGTAACCCGTACCCTGGAGCACGTGGGCTGGGGACTGATCGTCAAGATCGATCGCTCCGAGGCCCGCGCCGAGCTCGAGAATTTCCGCAATGCCACCATGCTGGTGGTGCTCCTCGGCCTGGTCCTGATCGGTGCCGTGCTTTACCTGGTGTCCAACGCAATCAGCAGGCCGATCACCCAGCTCAGTGACGCTGCCCTGGAGATCGACCTGGGCTCCGGCCGCGCCAAGTTCGAGCAGGGCAACAGCGAGATCGACGTGCTCACCGAAGCCATCAACCACATGGCGTGGAGCTTCATCGACTTCAACGAACGCCTGCAGGACGAGATCAGGCATCGCACCGAAGTCGAGAGCGAACTGCGTGAAAGCCAGGAACGCTTCAACCTCGCGGTGAAGGGTTCCAGTGACGGCCTGTGGGACTGGCCCTGCGTGACCCAGGACGAGATGTGGTGGTCCGACCGGTTCTACCAGTTACTGGGTTTCGCTTCGGGCGAGATTCCCGCATCCCAGACTTCGTTCTATGCGCGGGTCCACGAGGATGACCGCCAGCGCATCGCCGACGCCATGGAACGCCACCTGCACCACAAGGAGCCCTACCACGCGGAATTCCGCGTCCAGCTGAAGGACGGCTCCTATCACTGGGTCGCCTCCCGGGGCGCCGCGCTGCGCGACGAGCACGGCGAGGCAGTCCGCGTTTCGGGCTCCCTGCAGGACATCCAGCAGCGGGTGGAAGCCGACGCCGAACTGCAGCGCCTGATGCAGGAACTCGAAAACCAGGCGGCCACGGATCCGCTGACCGGCCTGCCCAACCGGCGCCGTTTCGAGGAGCAGATCGAGAAGGAGATGAAACGCGCGAAGCGTCAGAAGGCGCCGCTTTCCCTGGTGGTGATCGACGCCGACCACTTCAAGGCGGTCAACGACACCCACGGCCACACCACCGGCGACCTGGTTCTCAAGGAACTCTCCGCGTGCATGCGCTCGGTGATCCGGGAAGTCGACCTGCCCTGCCGGTTCGGCGGTGAGGAATTCCTGCTGGCCCTGCCGGACACCGACGAGACCGGCTCCTCGGTGGTGGCCGAACGCCTGCGGGCAGCGGCCGCCCGCATGGAACTGCACAACGAGGCGGGTGAAGCATTCCGCATCACCTGCAGCCTGGGGGTCGCCGAATGGGACCACCAGGGTTCCCTCGAGGATCTCATCAACCACGCCGACAAGGCCGTGTACGCGGCCAAGGAAGGCGGCCGCAACCAGGTACGGCTCGCCTCCGAACTCGACGACTGACGGACTGTCTCCGCTCAGAAGTGCTCTGCGCGCTCCGCCTTTTCCAGCAGCAGTGGCGGCGGATCGAAGCGGTCACCGTAGGCCGCCTGCAGTTCGCGCGCCCGCGCCACGAAGGGCTGCAAACCGTACTGGTTGATGTACTGCAGCGCACCACCCGTCCACGGTGGAAACCCGATACCGAAGATCGAACCGATGTTGGCGTCGCGGGTGGTTTCCAGCACCCCCTCCTGCAGGCAGCGCACGGTTTCCAGGGCCTGGATGAACAGCAGGCGGTCGCGCGCGTCCGCGGGACTGGCGCCGTGGTCATCACGCGCGAATCGTGTTGCGAGCTCCGGCCACAGGAACTTGCGGCCCTTTTCCGGGTACTCGTAGAAACCGGCGCCCTTCGCCTTGCCATGACGCCCATGCTCCTCGACCATCGCGTCGATCACTGCCTCGGCGGGGTGCGGAACGTAGGTTTCTCCGGCGGCCGCGGCGTCGTCACGGGCCTGGTTGCGGATATGGGTGATCAGGGTGAGGCTGACCTCGTCGGTGATGGTCAGCGGGCCGACCGGCATGCCGGCCTGCAGGGCCGCCTGCTCGATGAGGGGTGCCGGGACACCCTCGCCGATCATCGCGGCGCCCTCGTTGACGAAGGTGCCGAACACCCGCGAGGTGAAAAATCCGCGACTGTCGTTGACCACGATGGGAATCTTGGCGATCTGCAGCACGAAATCGAAGGCGCGGGCCAGGGTCTCGGCGGAAGTCTGCTCGCCCTTGATGATCTCCACCAGCTGCATCTTGTCGACGGGCGAAAAGAAATGCAGGCCGATGAAGTGCTGCGGACGCCGGGAGGCCTTGGCCAGGCTGGTGATGGGCAGGGTCGAGGTGTTCGAGGCGAATACCGCGGTGTCGTCGATCTGCGCCTCGCTCTCCTCGGTGACCTGCGCCTTCAGCTTGCGATCCTCGAACACGGCCTCGATGACCAGGTCGCAGCCGGCGAGGTCGATCACCTGGTCCGTCGCCAGGATACGGTCGAGAACCGCCTGGCTGTCGGCCTCGGTGCGCCGCCCGCGGGAGACCTGCTTCGCCAGCAGTTTCTCGCTGTAGGATTTCCCTTTCGCCGCGGCCTCGGCCGAGACGTCCTTGAGCACCACGTCGAGGCCGCGACTCGCACAGGCCCACGCGATCCCGGAGCCCATCATGCCGGCGCCGAGAACCCCGACCCGACTGAACCCGCCTTGCGGAAAGCCCTCCGGGCGGCTGCCGCCGGCCTTGATCTCGTTGAGCTGGAACCAGAACGTGCCGATCATGTTCTTGGCCACCTGGCCGGTGGCCAGGCGGGTGAACCAGCGCGACTCGATACGCAGGGCGGCATCAAAACTGACCTGCGCCCCCTCGGCCGCGGCGGCGAGAATCGCCTCGGGCGCCGGGTAACAGCCGCGCGTCTTCTGGCGCAGCATCGCGGGGGCCACCGCCAGCATCTGCGCGACCCGGGGGTGGCTGGGATCGCCGCCCGGGATGCGGTGCCCCTTCTCGTCCCACGGCTGCGAGGCACCGGGATTGGCGCGCACCCAGGCTTTCGCCTGCTCGACGAGCTGACCGGGTTCCGCCACCAGTTCGTGCACGAGGCCCATGTCCAGGGCTTCCGCCGGTCGCAGCTCCCTGCCTTCCAGCAACAAGGGCAGCGCTTTCTCCAGTCCCAGCAGGCGCACCGTGCGCACCACCCCGCCGCCACCGGGCAGCAGGCCGAGTTTCACCTCGGGCAGGCCCAGCTTGAGCTTCGGGCTGTCGAGGCAGACGCGATGGTGACAGGCCAGGGCAATCTCCCAGCCGCCACCGAGGGCCGCGCCGTTGATGGCCGCGGCCACCGGCACACCGAGGGTCTCCAGGGTGCGCAACTGGCCCTTGATGGTTTCCACCATGGCAAAGAACCCGGCCGCGTTATCCGGCGTGACCGCGACCAGTTCATTGAGGTCGCCACCGGCGAAGAACGTCGACTTGGCGGAGGTCAGCACGATTCCGGAAATCGAGTCGATCTCCTTCTGCAGGCGTTCCACGGTCGCGGTCATCGCGGCGCGGTAATCGGCGTTCATGACGTTTGCCGACTGGCCGGGCATGTCCATGGTCAGGGTAACGATGTTGTCGCTGTCTTTCTCGAAGCGAATCGCGGTCATTTTCTGGTTCCTCTCCTGGCGGCCGGTCAGATGCGTTCAACGATGGTGGCGATACCCATGCCGCCGCCGACACACAGGGTGGCGAGGCCGTGGCGCAGTTGCCGGCGTTCCAGTTCATCCACCAGGGTGCCGAGGATCATCGCGCCGGTGGCGCCGAGGGGATGGCCCATGGCGATGGAACCCCCGTTGACGTTGATCTTCTCCGCCGGAACACCGGTCTCCTTCATGAAGCGCATGACCACCGCGGCGAATGCCTCGTTGACCTCGTAGAGATCGATGTCCTCCGGCTTCATCCCGGCCATGTCGAGCACCTTGCGGGTGGCGGGGGCGGGCCCGGTGAGCATGATGGTCGGCTCGGTGCAGGTGATCGTCGCGGCGACAATCCGGGCGCGCGGGACCAGTCCCAGGTCCTTGCCGCTTTTCTCGGAACCGATCAGCACCAGGGTGGCGCCGTCGACGATGCCCGAGGAGTTGCCGGGCGTGTGCACATGGCGGATGTGCTCCACTTCCGGGTACTTGGCCAGTGCGACCGCGTCATAGCCCATGCCGCCCATGGCCTCGAACGACGGCTTGAGTCCACCCAGCGATTCCATGCTGGCGTCGGGGCGCACCAGTTCATCGCGATCCAGCACGACCAGGCCGCTGGCATCTTTCACGGGCACCAGGGAGCGACTGAAATGTCCCGCCTCCCAGGCCGCGGCGGCCTTCCGTTGCGAATCCAGCGCGAAGGCGTCAACGTCCTCGCGGGAGTATCCGTCCAGGGTGGCGATGAGATCGGCACCAATACCCTGGGGGACGAAACCGAGTCCGAGGCTGGTCTCGGGGTCCAGTGCCCAGGCCCCGCCGTCGGAGCCCATCGGCACCCGCGACATGGATTCGACGCCGCCGGCGACCATCAGGTCCGACCAGCCGGAGCGCACCTTCATGGCGGCGGTGTTGACAGCCTCCAGTCCCGACGCGCAAAACCGGTTGAGCTGCACGCCGGAAACCTTCTCGTCCCATCCGGCCGCCAGCGCCGCGGTCTTCGGCAGGCACGCGCCCTGGTCACCAATCGGCGTGACGCAACCGAGTACGACATCCTCGACCTGGCTGGTGTCGAGATCGTGACGCTGCTGCAGTTCCCGCATCAGTCCGGCAACCAGGCTGATCGGCTTCACCTCGTAGAGGGCGCCGTCTTTCTTGCCCTTGCCGCGCGGGGTGCGGATCGCGTCGAAGATGTAGGCTTCCTGGGTCATCGGTCGTGGCCTCCTGGGAGGGACGCGGCACGCGTCCACGGCGGGATGGAATGGCCCGTACTATAGCGCCCTAACAAGCGTTAGTTCAAATCATGGGGAACGACGATCGCGCGGCCATCGCAGTCCC
>JBFGWM010000051.1:0-13548 GCA_041588495.1 Pseudomonadales bacterium
ATTGCTGCGGTCTACAGCCCTCTACCTCCGCTTCCGGGCGACCTTTGAGGCGTGATAGCTGCCAGCTTCCGTGACTTTTCCCAGATCCAGCGCTGCGGCGTGCTGCACGAGCACATGGAAGTTCTGCAGCGTGAACTGCGGACCGTACCCGTCAGCACTGCCGTTATTCTGAATTGCCATGGCCTGCCCATGCAGGCAACGGATGCGCGCCAGTGACTTCTTCTCCAGTTCGCGTGCAAACTCGATCCGACCGGGGGCGGCCTGTCCGTTCTCTCCCGGCTCGAACAGGATCAGCGTCAGGCCGGAAACGGTCGGTTGCATGATCCCGCCTTTCTGCCGCGCAAGCTCCGGGTACCGGTCGCCCTCCGGCAGCTTCTCGAGTGATGCGCTGTCCGTGATGAGCAGGGCGTAGTCCATCGTCCTGATCCCGCGGTCGGTTGCCGCTTCCGCTACTGCACTGTGCGGGTTTTCCGTCCCGGGCTGCGTCAGGGGGTCCGGGCGCGCACTGGCCGGCGCCGCCTGCGACTGCTCCTCAAGAATCTTCTCTTCAGAAGCCGGGGCGCCGGCCGCGTTTCTGCCGCGTCGGAGCAATCGGGTGATCCAGCCAAACATGGCGATTGGGCTCCTGGGCGGGGGCGGGTAAAGGAAGGCTAGCGCGCAATGGTCGTCTGATCGGCGGACGATTTCAATACAGGGCCGCCTGCGGCCGCCGCGCGAGTGGCTGGCCGGTGTAAATCATGCGGGAGAGGGGCCAGCCGCGTCCACGCAGAGGTTACACTTTCGTCACCGGATGCTGCGGAACCTGCCGGACAGTCGGCCATTCTCAAGGCCTCGCAGGGACTGCAAAATGCAGAGGAGGAGGCACGATGGGCGATCGTCACATACCGGGCAACTGCGCGCGAAGGATCGGGACTTTTCTTTTCGCCGGCCTGTTGAGCGCCTGCGGTGAGGGTGACCCTGCGCCCGGCCGGACATCGGCGCAAGCGCCGACCGGCGATGGGTCGGTTGAGGTGCGGGTTGCCGGGGACGTGCGCAACATCGAGGTGGTGCGCCAGTCACTGCGGCGCCCCGCCGGTTCGCATGCGGCGGAAGTGTCACTGGTACTTCGCAATAGTGCCGTCACCAAACAGACGGTGCGGTTGCAGGGCGATTGGCTGGATGGCGCGGGACGCAACTACGGTGGGTTCTCCAGTACGTACCATGTGCCCGCCACAGGCGAGATCGTCGCAACCTCTGCAACCCGCACAAGGGCAGTTTCCCGGGTGCGGGTTCGGCTTATGGCACCCGCTCAGGAGCTTCCCGCCTGGGCGGAGGGTCTGCTGGCGGCCTCCACGGCCGGGGCGGTGGGGGGCGGTGTGGCTTTCACCGAAACGCCATCGCTGGCGGAGGTGCCTGCGTGGGAACCACGGGGCCTCGCAAATGGCGTACCTTTCGAGGCCAGGACCATCCTCTTTGTACCCGAATCGACTGGCTGGCAGTTGCAACTCGTGGACGTGGCTTTCGATCCGCTCGCGACGGTGCTCAGCGTGCGGGAGTCGCACCCGGATGTGCAGACGGTATACATCAATCTTCCTGAAGAGCCCTATGTGGGCATGCGCATCGAGCACGGCCTGGACTTCGGTGGCGCGATGTTCCAGATTCGTCCGCAGCCCACGGCAGAAACTACCACCAGCTGGAATACGCGATTCGCGCTGGCGCTGGAGATCAGTGACTGGCAGCGCAAGCCGTGGCAGCCGGACGGGGAAACCTACCAGATCGGGGGTCGTGCTTCCGGGCGGATATACATTGTTTTCGCTGCGGGCATGGGGGATATCCGCAATTCATTCGTGGCCGGGGAGTTCGCGGACGCGCCCATCGTGTATTACGGTCCACCCAAGCCACCTGGCTGAGGTGCAATTTTGCAGAGCGTGCGCCTGCATTGAGTGCAAAAGGAGTGGGGTATGAAAAACGCTTTCGTTCATGAAGCCGGATTCTGACTGCCCCTGCGGCAGTGGTGCTTCGTACGCGGAGTGCTGTGGTCGCCTGCATGCGGGTCAGGCCGCGCCGGACGCGCTGGCCCTGATGCGCTCGCGATACTGCGCCTACGTGCTGGCCGATGAGGATTACCTGCTCCGTACCTGGAGCCCCGCGACCCGGCCGGCCTCTCTGGCGGGCCTCGGCGCAACCGGGGAAAAGTGGCTCGGCCTGAAAATCCTGTCACACGAAGTACTCGGCCCGGACCGCCAGACCGTGGAATTCGTGGCACGGTTTCGCCGTGGTGGTGGCAGCGCGACCCGCCTGCATGAGAAGAGTACCTTCGTGCGCGAACAGGGTTGTTGGTTTTATCTGGACGGAACTCAGGACGAGTAAAGGTGGTATCGGCAATTGCTTCCTGAGATTTGGAGGCAGACCCGGTTTACCGGCCCGAATGGCAGCACCAACCATGCCGGGCAATACAGGACAGCGTGCCCGGTTGATGAATAAGCTATTGAATTGATGGTGGCTATGGGTGGACTCGAACCACCGACCCCAGCATTATGAGTGCTGTGCTCTAACCGGCTGAGCTACATAGCCATCGGGGAAGGGGCGGAATTGTCGTTTCTGCCCGGTTGCTTGTCAAGGGAAGTGCGCCAAAGGGCGCCCGGGAGCGGTCAGACGTTGGCCCGGAAAACCACGCTACAATCCTTTTGGCAAGCAGCATCCCTTCATTCGAGCTGCAAACATACCCGGTTTCGTGCCCGGTATTGTAAAGCAGTGGAGACCAGAGGCTCCTGTGAGCCGCCTCCTCAATCCTCTGGGTCCGACCCTTGCTCAACTACGTGCAGCTCCCGCAATCACCGGGCTCAGTGGCATGCCGGTAACCGGGAACAACACACCTGCTGCGACCGGTACGCCGAGCAGTTTGTAGAAGAACGCGCCGAACAGGTTCTGCCGGATGTTTCGGGCGTGGGCCTGCTGATTGCGATGGCATCTGTCAGGCCATGTAGGGACCCACGCATCAGGTTGACGTCGGCACTCTACATGGCGACGTCGGTGCCGGTTTCGATCGTGAAACCGACATCCGCGAGCGCGAGTGCCGGGGCGTCGTTGATACCGTCGCCGGTCATTCCTACGATCTCTAAGGTTCGGAGATCTTGTTCGACTTGTCCTCGGGCAGGACATCGGCGTGCGGGCCTGAGCCGCGAGTTCCTGTGCAGCATCAGTGGAACACCTCCCATCGCAAGGTGCACCCTGTACCGAGGTGCCGAGTCAAGAGTTTTCTCCCGCGCGACCCCGGGGGGCAGGCTCCAAACCCGAGGCGAGCCTCCGCCGTTGCCAGAGCAGGTAGACGGCCGGCAGCAGAACCAGCGTCAGCACCAGCGTGGACACCATCCCGCCGACCATCGGCGCAGCGATCCGTTGCATGACCTCCGAGCCGGTACCGGTTCCGACCATGATCGGCAGCAAGCCGGCAAATGTACTGGCGAATGTCATGATGATCGGGCGTACCCGCCGCCCGGCTCCCTCCAGTACGGCCTCTTTCAGCTCCTCCGGACCCGCGGCGCGCCCTTCCTCTGCGAGCGACACGGTCCGGTCCTCGAGGGCTCGGCTGAGGTACACCAGCATCAGCACCCCGATCTCGATGGCGAGGCCGGCCAACGCGATGAAACCCACTCCGATGGCAATCGACAGTTCATAATCCAGCAGGTACACCAGCCAGAGGCCACCAATGACGGAGAACGGCAGTGTGCCCATGATGATCAGTACTTCAGTCAGGTTTCTGAAGTTCAGGTAGAGCAGTACCAGTATGATCAGCAGGGTCAGCGGCACGACCACGTACAGCCGCTTTGTGGCGCGCACCAGATACTCGTATTGTCCCGACCACTGCAGGGCATATCCGGCTGGCAGATCGAGTTCCGCCTCCAGGCGTGCCTTCGCCGCCTCCACGTAGGAGCCCAGATCGCGGCCCTCGATGTCGACGAATACCCAGCCACTCAGCCGGGCGTTCTCACTCTTGATGACCGGCGGGCCGTCCACGACCTGTACATCGCTGACATCCCCCGGGGCGATCCGGGCGCCGCGCGGGGTCACGATGGGCAGTAATCGCAGCGATTCCACTGAATCCCGATACGCGGATGGATAGCGCAGGTTGACCGGATAGCGCTCCAGCCCCTCCACCGTCTCGGTGACGTTCATGCCACCCACCGCCGTGCGCACCACGTTTTGCAGGTCATCGATGTTCAGCCCATATCGGGCCGCCTTCGCACGATCCGGCTCGATGATGATGTAGCGGCCACCCGCAACCCGCTCGGCATAGACCGAGGCAGTTCCTTCCACGTGCGGAAGCAGTTCCTCCAACTGGCGGCCGATGGCTTGTATCGTCGGCAGGTCAGGCCCGTTCACCTTGATGCCCACTGGCGTCTTGATGCCCGTGGCCAGCATGTCCAGCCGATTGCGAATCGGCATCACCCACAGGTTGGTCACGCCCGGAAACTGGATGCGCTGGTTGAGCTCGTTCCGCAGGGTATCCATGGTGACCCCGGGGCGCCACTGGTTGCGTGGTTTCAGGCGCACCGTGGTCTCGATCATGGTCAGCGGCGCAGGGTCCGTTGCGGTTTCAGCACGGCCGATCTTTCCAAACACAGATTCGACTTCAGGAACCGTGCGGATCAGCTTGTCCGTCTGTTGCAGCAGTTCGCGTGCTTTGCCGATCGAGATTCCGGGATAGGCGCTGGGCATGTAGAGCAGATCACCTTCGTCCAATGGGGGCATGAACTCCGAACCCAGGCGTGTCGCCGGCCACAACCCGAGAATCATGATGAGGAGGCCGATGGTGACCGTGGCGCCGGGGTTGCGCGCGACCGCGGCGATGACCGGGCGATACAGGGCCTGGATCGCCCGGTTCAGGGGATTACGGTTCTCCTCCAGAATTCGGCCCCGCACGAGAAGGCCGATCAGCACGGGGACCAGGGTAACAGCCAGCATGGCGGCGGCCCCCATGGCGTAGGTCTTGGTGAAGGCCAGTGGCGAGAACAGCCGACCCTCCTGCGCTTCCAGCGTGAAGACTGGCAGAAAACTCAGCGTGATGATGAGCAAGGAAAAGAACAGCGGCGGACCGACTTCCGCACTCGCATTGCCAATCAATTGCCAGCGCTCTTTCTGACTGTGTGGGCCGGCTCGCTCCAGGTGCTTGTGCACGTTCTCGATCATGACGATGGCGCCATCGACCATCGCGCCGATGGCAATCGCAATGCCGCCCAATGACATGATGTTGGCGTTCATGCCCTGCAGTTGGATCACGATGAAGGCCGCCAGGATGCCAACTGGCAGACTCAGTACCACGACAAGTGCCGAGCGAAGGTGAAACAGAAAAGCGGCGCAGATGATCGAGACAACGATGAACTCTTCGAGCAGCTTTTGATAGAGATTCCGCACCGCACTGAGAATCAGGTTGGAGCGATCGTAGGTCTCCACGATCTCAACACCGTCGGGCAAACTCTCTTTCAGAACCTGAAGTCGTTGTTTGACGCCTGCGATGGTTTTGGCGGCGTTCTCGCCGTAGCGCATGATGATGACGCCGCCAACGACCTCTCCTTCGCCATTGAGCTCGGCAATACCCCGGCGCAATTGCGGCCCCATGCCAATTTCAGCCACGTTGCCGAGCAGTAACGGTGTGCCGCTTTCGTTGAGCCCGAGTGGAATCTGCCGGAGGTCCTCCACGGAATCGAGATAGCCCTTGGCGCGCACCATGTACTCCGCCTCTGCCATCTCGATGACCGACCCGCCAGCTTCGCGGTTGGCCTTCTGGATCGCCATGCGCACGTGTGAAAGCGGTACGTTGTATGCCCGCAGCTTGTCCGGATCGACCACCACCTGGTACTGCCGCACCATGCCACCAATGGGCGCAACTTCCGCAACACCGGGGACGGTCTGCAGTTCGTAGCGCAGGAACCAGTCCTGCAATGAGCGCAGCTGAGACAGGTCATGTTTGCCGGTTCGATCCACCAGCGCGTACTGATAGATCCAGCCAACGCCCGTTGCATCGGGACCAAGCTCCGGCTGCGCTTCGGGAGGCAGTTTCCCGGCCGCCTGGCTGAGATACTCAAGCACGCGGGAGCGGGCCCAGTACAAGTCGGTTCCATTTTCGAAGATGATGTAGACGAAGGAGTCGCCGAAGAAAGAGAATCCGCGCACTGTCCGCGCTTTCGGCACCGACAGCATGGCCGCGGTGAGCGGGAAGGTCACCTGGTCCTGCACGACCTGTGGCGCCTGCCCCGGATAATTCGTCTTGATGATCACCTGGACATCGGACAGGTCTGGAATCGCATCCACCGGTGTATTGCGAAGCGCATGAACTCCGCCCACCACCAGAAACAGGCTGGCAACCATCACCAGAAATCGGTTCTCGATGGACCAGCGGATCAGCGCAACAATCATCGGTGTTTCTCCATGGGATGTCCTGCGTGATCCATGTCGTGTCCGGAGTGATCCATTCCATCCATGGCTTCTTCCGGCTGCTCCGCTGTTGATTCCTTGGCGGAATGCGTTTGGGCTTCGTCGACGTCCTCCATGCGTCCGAACTCAGCAGACAGGCTGGATTCCGAATCGATCAGGAACTGCGCGGAGATCACGACGCGGTCGCCCTCACTAAGGCCATCCAGCACTTCCAGCCACTCCCCGGCGGCGCGGCCGGTGCGGACTTGCGTGGACAGGTAGCGGCCGTCCCCCAATGCACAGACCACTCGCTGCATGGTGCCGGTGCGGATGACCGCGCTGCGTGGCACGGCCAATGTCTCTCCACTGGGTGTCCCGAAAATACGTACAGACGCGTACATGTTGGGTCGCAGCGCCTCGTCCGGGTTCGGCACACGGATTCGCACGCGGGCCGTGCGCGTGGTCGCGTCCAGAACGGGGTACACGTAGTCCACTTCGCCGGTCCAGGTGCGGCCCGGCCAGGCATCGGTTCGAATCTCCACGGTGTTCCCGGCTTCCACCCAACCGGACTGTTGCTCGAAGACTTCGGCAATGAGCCAGATCGTATCCAACTGGCCGATGGACATGACTTCGTCCTGTGGTCGGACGAACATGCCGTGTCGCACCATCAGCATGCTCACATAGCCATCCTGCTGCGCGCGGATGGGCACCGTGCGCTGCACCCTGCCGGTTTCTTCGATGGCTTTTACCTGTGCCGGGGCCAGGCCCAGGGCTTCCAGTTTCTGGCGCGCCGACCGAAGCAGGCCCGCCTCGCCACTCTGGCGGGCCAGGAACATTTCTTCCTGCGCATTGACGATATCGGGGGCATACAGGTCGAACAGCACCTGCCCCCGCCGAACCGCATCACCAGCACTGGTCACCCCCAGTTTTTCAATCCAGCCCTCCACGCGCAGGTGCACATGATGCAGTCGGTCCTCGTCGTATCCCACGTACCCGACAGTGCGCACTTCACGCGGTAGTTTCCGGCGCTCGACGGTGGCGGTGCGCACCCCAAGGTTGTTCTCCACGGCAGGCGATATTCGCACCGTCCCCGGCGCATCGGCCGCCGCCTCATCCTCCTCGTAGACGGGGACAAGGTCCATCCCCATGGGGGATTTTCCAGGCTTGTCGCGGCGAAAGTTCGGGTCCATGGGCGCGACCCAGTACAGGGGCTCGCGCCCTCCCGCTTGGTCCGGTTCTGTCATGGTATGGGAAGGAGAGCGAAGTTCTAGCAAGCCGTAACCAGCAGCGAACGCCAGTAGTGCCACCGTGGATGTGATGATCACCTTATTCATGACCATCCTCCTCCTGAAGCGTTTGACCCGACAGATACTGCAGGTTGGCGATCGTCCGGTAGCGTCCGATCTCCAGGTCTAGCTGCGCCATGCGCGCGCGCTGCACGGCCAGTCGCGCGCGGAGCAGCGATTCAAACGATCCGATAACGGATCGGTAGGCACGCAATGCGGAGTTCAGCTGCAGCCGTGCGGCAGGCAGGATTTGCTCGCGGTACTCCTGTAGCTGTTTCTCCTGTCCCTCAAGTTGTGCCTGTGCCCGGGCTGCCTCCTCGCGCAATTGCAGTAGCATTTCGCTGCGCATTTCCCGGGCTGCCATGACTTCAGCCTGTCGGGCCGCAAGTGCTGCGTCCTGTCGTTTTTCAGGGAACAAGGGCACGGAAACACTGATCATGGCCGTTGCGAAATCCGCTCTTCGTTCGCCATTTGGGTTGAAGCCGTTTCGTCTCCCATAGGCGAGGTCCACGCCCCAGGTGGGCGCATACGCTTCCTTGGCCTGAGCCAGCCGGGACTCTGCAGCAGTGATTTTCTTCTCTGCCGCACGAAGCGCAGGGTGACCTGAAAGCAGGCTGTGGATGTCGGAATCGGCCTGCCAATCCAGATCCGGCTCTGACAGGGGGGCGCTTGCAGCCATCGTTCCAACCCAGCGAGCCAGAACACCTGTGGTTGCAACAACGCGCAGTTTCTCGCCAGCGATCAGGGACTTGCGGTTCGCCCGCTCCAACTGCACAGCAAGCAGGTCCGCCTGCTGCGCCGAGCCGGTGTGGAGCCGGGTGTTTACGAGCTGATGCAGTTTGTCGTACTCCCGCAGTTCCTCTTGAAGAATCTCCAATCGACGTTCTGCATGCAGTCGACTCACGTAGGCGACTGTCGTGTCGCGCCGTACGATCAGCTCGCGCGCATTGCGGTCCCAATCATGTCCCTCGGCAATCCGTTCCTTTTCCTGCTGTCGGTAGGACAGCGTGTCACCCGGAGGAAACATCTGCCGAACGCCGAACTGAACCTGGGTCATCGGCTCCTGATCGCGATCGAACGTGTCGACTGGAAAATTCATGGCGCCAACGCGAAACACCGGGTCGGGTAGTTGCCCCGCAGCGATCGCATCGGAGCGTTGGGCGGACGCAAGGTGGCCATGCCGGACGATTCCCGGGTCGGTCCCGAGCGCAAGTTGTTGCGCCCGTTCCAGTGACAGCGACTGGCTTTGCGTATGGCCGATGGAAGGGATGCCAAGCAGGAACAGGCCGGCAAGGAGATGTTGGAAATTTCTCATGACAAATGATCCGAAATCGTAGGTAATCCCCGTGCCAATCAGGCACGGCTCACCATGGCGCGAAGCGAGTCGCGCCGGATTTCAGATCATTCTGGGCGGGTGTCTGGGCGGATCAGTTGACCGATCAATTGCAGAATCGAATATCCGCGAAACCAGGTGGCCACCAGAAAGAGGCAATAGATTTGCCGAACGTAACAGCGCCACCGGGCTCGTGGCCACGCACTCCACGTTGCAGCCCTCATCGCACGCCTGATTGCAGCAGTCGGCAGTGCGCCCATGCGACTCGCTCATTTCCATATCGGCCGATGCACAGTCACGCTCTGCCGCCACCTCAATGGAGGCGAATCCCTGTTGTGCGGCCAGGAATAGCAGGGCCAGCGTGAGGATTCTGGTGATCATATTTGCATTGTAGACTCCGGACCCGGGTACAGGGTCAAGGTTTTCTTGCTCCGACACCGAAGCTGCCCCAACTCTGGCCAGTTTACGCTTCAGGCGTGCCAACTCCTCAGCCTGTGGGTTGGTCTTTCCGTGGCCATCAAAAGCCTGGCCGCCGTCCCGGTCATACTGCTTCTTCCAGCGCCGCAGCAGGTTCTCGCCAATGCCCAGGTCCCGGGCTACCTGACTAACGCTGATTCTCTCTCTGGACGCCAGGTTGATCGCTTCCAATTTAAACTCGCGGCTGAATCGCCGCCGGGTCTTCTTCCCCAGGGAGCACATCCTGATTGGGGATTATCGCCCTTTTTTCGGGTGTCCCGTTCGGTGGGGGAATGCCAGGTCTCGGAGCGCGTGTATGGCTCCCCATTTCGACGGACGGAAGCCGCTCCTGGCATTCACCATTCGGGGCGGTGGCTTAGTCGCCGATCACGAAGGAAGACTCCTTCAGCTTGCCCGCTACGGGCAGTTCGAATCGGTGCAGTCACTTCTTGGAGCCACTTTGTTTGACCCACAGGTATAGCCCCTTGCAGTCGGGCAGTTTCTCATCCCGTCCATTCCACGCTTTGGCGTTCCTGCACTTCACGTCGCTGAGCATGTCTGGCATCTCCTATACCCGGTTCTTGCCGAGGTTTTCTCGGGCTGTATCCAAGAACGTGCCCGGGGAAACGTAGTATATGAAGAGGCGCTCTGATACGGGGTGGGGGTCTGAATGTCGCGAAGTCTCTGATGGAGTGATGGTTTCTGGGGTGGTGTGAGACGTGGTGAGGCAGTGGCTTCGGTTTAGACGTTGAAGCGAAAGTGCATGACGTCGCCGTCCTTCACGATGTAGTCCTTGCCTTCCTGCCGCCATTTTCCGGCCTCTTTCGCGCCATGCTCGCCGCCGCAGGCGATGAAGTCGTCGTAGGCGATGACCTCGGCCTTGATGAATCCCTTCTCGAAGTCGGTGTGGATCGCGGCCGCGGCCTGGGGGGCGAGGGCGCCGGTGCGTACGGTCCAGGCCCGCACCTCTTTCTCGCCGGCGGTGAAGAACGTCTGCAGGTCGAGGAGTTCGTAGCCGGCGCGGATCACGCGGTTCAGGCCGGGTTCCTCCATGCCCATCTCGGACAGGAAATCGGCCTGGTCGTCCGCATCGAGTTCGGCGATCTCGGATTCCAGCTTGTTGCAGATCGGCACCACGACGGCTTTTTCACGCGCGGCGATCTCGCGAACCGTATCCAGGTGCGGATTGTTCTCGAAGCCGTCCTCGCCCACATTGGCGATGTACAGGGTCGGCTTCAGGGTCAGCAGGTTCCAGCCGCGCAGCATCTTGCGCTCTTCATCGTTGAGATCCACCGTGCGTGCCGAGTGACCCTCGGCCAGGGCGGTATAAATCTTTTCGAGTACAGCCTGCTGCTGTTGCGCTTCCTTGTCGCCGCTGGCGGCCTTGCGCTTGAGCTTCTGCAGGGATTTCTCCACCGATTCCAGGTCGGCCAGGGCCAGTTCGGTGTCGATGGTCTCGATATCGGATTTCGGATCGATGTCGGCGGAGACGTGCACCACCTGGGAATCCTCGAAGCAGCGCACCACGTGGGCGATAGCGTCGGTCTCGCGGATGTTGGCGAGGAACTGGTTGCCCAGGCCCTCGCCCTTCGACGCGCCTGCCACCAGGCCGGCGATGTCGACGAACTCGATGCTGGTCGGGATGACTTTCTGGGGGTTCACGATGTCCGCGATGCGCCGCAGGCGCGGATCAGGAACCGGGACAATCCCGGTGTTGGGCTCGATGGTGCAGAACGGGAAGTTCTGCGCCTCGATGCCGGCTTTGGTCAGCGCGTTGAAAAGGGTGGACTTGCCCACGTTGGGCAGACCAACGATTCCGCAATTGAATCCCATGTCGATCGAGCCTGTTACGAGTCGTTGTTGGTATGAAGGCGGGTCATGGCCTTCTGGAGGTCGCCGGTCACGACGAGCGGCAGCGAGTCGAGGGCGGCGTCGATGGCCTGTTCGAGAAGTTCCCGTTCCGCGCTCGGCGCCCGGCCCAGCACGTAGCCGGTGACGTCACGTCCCTTGCCCGGATGGCCGATGCCGAGGCGCAGGCGGCAGAAATCGCCGTTGTTCCCAAGCTTCGCCATGATGTCCCGCAGGCCGTTGTGCCCGCCGTGACCGCCTCCGCGTTTCCAGCGCGCGGCGCCGGTAGGCAGGTCCAGTTCGTCGTGGGCGACGAGAATCTCTTCCGGCTCGATCTTGAAGAATGCGGCGAGCGCCTGCACGGCCTGCCCGCTGCGGTTCATGTAGGTCGAGGGAACCAGCAGGCGGAGGTCACGACCCTTGATCGTGACCCGCGCCGTGCTGCCGAAGAATTTCGTCTCGGGCGCCAGTGAAACGGCGTGCTGCCGTGCCACTGCCTCGACGAATTGCGCGCCGGCGTTGTGACGGGTTTCCGCGTACTCGGAACCGGGGTTTCCCAGTCCGACGATGAGACGGAGTGCCGTGGCCACCGGCGCGCTGCAGGGGGCGGTGGAGGATTACTCCTCCTTGCCGCCTTCCTTCTTCTCTTCCGATTCGCCCGCGGCAGGCTCTTCGCCAGTCACTTCTTCTTCCTCGACCACGGCACGTGGCTTGTGGATGTTGACCACCGGCTGGTCCTGATCGTCGTCGTGGGAGAGGGCAATGATCTCCACGGTGTCGGGAACCTTGATTTCCGACAGGTGGATCGTGTCGCCGATGTTCAGTTCGGTGCAGTCCACCTCGATGAACTCCGGCAGGTCCTCCGGCAGGCAGAGTACCTCGATGTCGGACATCAGGTGCGCCACCACGCCGCCCTGCAGCTTGACGCCGGGGCAGGTGTCCTCGTTGAGGAAGTGCAGCGGCACGTGTACGGAGATCTTGTGACCCTTTTTGACACGCTGGAAGTCGGCGTGCAGAACGCGCGGCTTCGCCGGGTGACGCTGGAGGTCCTTGAGGATCACCTGTTCGTCATTGCCTGACACTTTGAGGGTGATGATGTGCGAGTAGAATGCCTCGTTCTCGAGCGCCTTGACGATATGCCGGTGCTCGATCTCGATCATCTGTGGTTCTTGCTCGCCACCATAAATGATGCCCGGAAACTTGTCCGCGTTACGACGCAGGCGGCGGCTCGCACCTCTCCCCTTGTCCTCGCGGATTTCCGCAATAAGTTCAAACGTGGCTGCCATAGCCATTTCCTCCTTCAGGATTGCTCCGCAACGGTCCGCGACCAGAATCATTGCGGGGTTTAACGGCCCCCATGGGCCGAATCGGTTGCCTTGCGTCCGTGCCGGATCAGCCGCGGAACATCGCGCTGATCGATTCCTCGTTGCTGACCCGGCGGATCGCCTCGGCCAGCATCTGCGCCATGGACAACTGGCGAATCTTGCTGCAGCCCCGGGCTTCCTCGCCCAGGGGGATGGTGTCGAGCACCACCAGTTCATCGAGGCCCGAGGCGTCGATGTTGGCGACGGCATTGCCCGACAACACCGGGTGGATGCAGTAGGCGAGCACGTGGTCGGCGCCGTGGTCCTTCAGTGCGGCCGCGGCCTTGCACAGGGTGCCGGCGGTATCGACCATGTCGTCGACGATGATGCAGGTCCGGCCCCGCACTTTGCCGATCACGTTCATGACCTGGGCGGTTCCCGGTTCCGGGCGCCGCTTGTCGATGATCGCCAGTTCGGCGTCGTCGAGGTCCTTGGCCACCGCCCTGGCGCGCACCACGCCGCCCACGTCCGGGGAGACCACGGTGATATTTTCATAGCCACGGCCGAGAATGTCCTCGACCAGGACCGGTGACCCGTAGACGTTGTCCACCGGGATGTGGAAAAAGCCCTGGATCTGGTCGGCGTGCAGGTCCACGGTCAGCATGCGGTCGAAGCCGACATTGCTGATCATGTCCGCAACCACCTTGGCCGTGATCGGCACCCGCGCCGAGCGCACCCGCCGGTCCTGGCGCGCATAGCCGAAATACGGCACCACTGCCGTGAGCCGGCTTGCGGAGGCCCGGCGCAGCGCGTCGGCCATGACCAGCAGTTCCATGATGTTGTCATTGGTCGGCACGCAGGTCGGCTGAATGATAAATACGTCCTTGCCGCGCACGTTCTCGTTGATCTCGACCTGCACCTCACCGTC
>JBFGWM010000052.1:0-13537 GCA_041588495.1 Pseudomonadales bacterium
CACGATCTCGGGTTCGCCGAGGGCGGTTTCCAGGTGCCCGGCATTGTCCCAGTAGACTTCGACCGAGCCGTCGAAGGGGGGCTCGGTGCCGTAGCGGGAATTCATGGTGCGGTTGCGTTCGATGTCCAGGGTCAGGGCCTGGGAAAACTGGAAGGCATCGAGGGCCTCACAAATTTGGCGGAGCATGTCGGCATGCCGGCCTTTCCAGAAGTTGCGGAACTTCTCTTCCTCGACGTCCTCACGCTTGCGGACCAGGATCATCAGTCGGATCATGCTTTATTCACTCTTGCCCGCCGTAGAAGTTCGTTGCGGTTTCATGCCTAAGTTAAGCAGCTATCGGAAGGGTGGGCCAGCAGGCGGAGCGGGTCGGCGCCCCGCAGGCGGTATCGCCTACACTGGTTTGTACGGTCGGCCCGGCCGGGCGTTTGCGGACTTGTGAGGGTTCATGGAACTGCTGGGCAACCCTGAATTCTGGAAATACCTCTCGATTCCCCTGGTGGCGGGCCTGGTGGGCTTTGGCACCAACTGGCTGGCAGTCCAGTTCACTTTTTATCCGATTGAATTCGTCGGCATCCGGCCCTGGTTCGGCTGGCAGGGCATCATCCCGGCCAAGGCCGAGAAGATGTCCGGCATCGTGGTCGACACCGCCATGTCCAAGCTCGGTTCGCTGCCCGAGATCTTCGACGAGATGGACCCCGACGTCATCGCGTGGCACATCATCCGCTACGCCGAGCCGCGTATCGAGGAACTGGTCGACGAGATTGCGGGCCGCGACAACCCGGGCCTCTGGAAACACATGCCGGAGCTGGTGAAGCGCAATATCTACGCGCGCATCCGCCGGGATTTCCCGGCCCAGGTGCAGAAACTGGTGCGCGAGATGGGCGAACGCATCGATGAACTGGTGGATCTCAAGGAACTGGTGGTGCTGCAGGTCATGCAGGACCGCACCCTGGTCAACCGCATTTTCCAGGAGGCCGGCGAGGTCGAGTTCCGCTTCATCATCAATTCCGGGCTCTGGTTCGGCATGCTGTTCGGCGTTGTGCAGATGATCGTGTGGTACTTCTCCCAGGCCTGGTACATCCTGCCGGCCTTCGGATTCCTGGTCGGTTACGCCACCAACTGGATCGCCCTGAACATCATTTTCCGTCCCCTGTACCCGGTGCAGGTGGGGCCCTGGAAACTGCAGGGCATCTTCATCAAGCGCCAGCCGGACGTGGCGCGTATCTGGGGCAAGCTGGTGGCCCATGACGTGCTGACCATCCGCAACATCATGCAGACCCTGATCGAGGGCAGCGGCGCGCCGATCGCCAAGGAACTGATCGAGAAGCACATGCGGCCCCTGGTCGACGAGTCCCTGGGTATCGCCAGGCCCCTGGTGCGGGCCGCGGTGGGCGCGCGCAACTTCGACAACATGCGCGAGACCACCGCCGAAAAGGCGCTGGAGATGTCCCAGCAGCCGTTCGCCGACGAGGCCTTCAACACCGACCGTGCGGAACTGATCGCCAACATGATCCGCGAGCGCATGCTGGAACTCAGCGAAAAGGAGTTCCAGATGATCCTGCGGCCGGCGTTCCAGGAGGACGAGATCAAGTTGATCCTGATTGGCGCGGGGCTGGGCTTTCTCGCCGGGCTGGGTCAGTTCATACTGGTTTTTGGTGGCTTTGCCTGATCCCGGGGCAGGAGGGAGCGGATGACAACCCTGTTTTCAATCCTATTCACGGCGGTGTTCTCGGCGGCGCTCACGCTCGGTGCGGCGTGGTGGGTGTTCAAGAACTACTTTCTCGAGGACTTCCAGAAGGCCCTCGACGAGAAGGTCGAGGAAGTCGGCGCCAAGCTCGAGGCACGGGTGCGCGAGGGGGTGCGCCTGGGCGTGATCGACGGCGTGGCCCAGTTGCCGACCACCGAGGTGCTGAACAAGACCACCGAGAACGTGGTGCGCACCGGCCAGACCCTCGTGGAGCAGGGTCTCGGCAGCATACTCGGTCCCCGCAAGAAGCCCTGATCCGAAGATTCGGGCCGCTTGCGCCCCGCAAGCCGGTCGCGATGATGCGCCCGGTCCCGAACGGCTACAATGGAGATGGGGCCGTAACGGTTGCGAACACGGAATGACGCAGAAAAAGACCCGCAGGAAGAATCTCCGCCTGCCGCCGGAACGCGGGCGGCCGATCCGTATTGACATCAACGGCGAAAATTTCCTCGATATCGTTTATGCCACCGACATCAGCATCGGTGGCGCGTGCATCGCGGTGCCCCATCGTTTCGAGGGTTGTCGTCTCGACAAGCTGGTGTCCCTGGTCATCAACCTGCCCGAGCCGGTCAGTACCACGTTCACCGCCCTGGGCAGCATCCGGCACCTCTCGGGCCGTTCCTTCGGCGTGCGTTTCGTGGGCATGGAAAAGAAGGACGAGGCGCATGTGAAGGACTACATCATGCACCTGCTGGCCCAGCAGGACTGGAAGCGCGCGACCCTGTTCCGCTGGGGGCTGATCCGCTGAACCGGCTTCGCCGCGCGAACGCCATTTTTTCCACGGCGAGCGGAGGCCCGTCATGACGACCCCCAAACTGATCCGCATCGGGTGCTGGGCTGCGGGATTGGCCAACGTGGTCGGCATCCTCGTGGTTTCGCATTTTTTCACCAATGACCTGCTGGCCACGACGTTTCCGGAAGTGTTCTCCCAGCCCGGCAATTTCCTGATCCTGCTGTGGGGCTGCGCCTACATCTGCGGCGGCCTTGCCGCTTACCATGTCGCGCCGCTGTTCCTCGTGTTCATGGTCGAGAAGTACTTCTACGCGGGGTCCTGGCTGTACTGGTACCTGCAGCATGGAGACCGCCTCGCGGAGCTTTCCGCCGAATCCTGGCTCACCGGGTTCTTCTTCCGGTTTTACGGACTCAACGACCTGCTCTGGGGCTTGTTCTTCCTGTGGGTCTACACCCGGGTACGCCGCGGCGCGCCGGCGCAGTGAACGGGGCGGCCTCCGGGGCGCCGCCCCCGGACTGGGATTTTCCCGCGGGGTTTGTCCACGAGGAGCGGGTGGGGGAGGAGGTGATCGACGAACTCGGTCACACCCACAACGCGGTTTACGTCCAATGGCTCACCCGGGCGGCCTGGGCACACTCGATCTCGCTGGGGATCGGACCCGGGGTGTTCCGGGAACTCGGCCGCGGCATGGCGATCCGCCGCCACGAAATCGATTACCTGGCATCCGCCTACGCCGGTGACGAGGTGCTGGTGGCGACCTGGATCACCGAGTTCGATGGTCGCCTGGGCATGGCCCGCCGCTTCCAGGTGGTACGCCGGGGCGATGCCCGCACGCTGCTGCGCGCGCGCACCGAGTTTGCCTGCATCGACCTCGACTCCGGGCGTGCGCGCCGCATGCCGCAACTGTTCATCGAACGCTACGGTTCCGCCGTCATTCAATGAACTGGCGTGGTTCCCTGTTTGTTGCCCGCTGGCTGACCCTGGTTGCCGGACTGGTGCTTGGCGCCTGGTCCCTGTGGTTCGAACCGATGATGATCCCGGTCCGCGAGTATGCCCTGCGCCTGCCCGCGGGCGCCCCGTTGTCCGGCCTCCGCGTGGCGGTGCTGGCCGACCTGCATATCGGTTCGCCCCAGCATGGTCTCGCGCATCTGGAGGAGATCGTACGCCGGACGCGCGCCGTGGATCCCGACCTCGTGCTGATGGCCGGCGACTACCTGTACCACGGTCCCCTGGCGCGCAAGCACGTTCCGCAGGACCTGGTCCCGGCGCTCAGCAAGCTGGAGGCCCGCCTCGGCGTGTATGCGGTGCTCGGCAACCACGACAATGCCGAGCGCCCGGGCACGGTGCGGCGCGCCCTGGAGGCCGCCGGGATCCGCGTGCTGGACAACGAGTCAGCGGCGGTACCGCTGGGGCAGGGCGGCGCCCTCTGGATCGCCGGTATCAGCGACGCCTGGACCTCGCTGGTGGACATCCGTGGAACTTTCACCGGAATTCCGGATGACGCCACGGTGATCGCACTGACCCATCACCCCGACATTTTCCCGGACCTGCCCGCGGGCCGGGTCAGCCTCGGGGTGGCGGGGCACATGCACGACGGGCAGGTGCGGGTTCCGTTCTATGGCCCGCCCTACGTGCCCTCAAAGTACGGGACGCGTTACCTGCACGGCCACATCGTTGAAAACGGTGGACATTTTTTCGTTACCGCGGGTCTCGGCATGAGCATCCTTCCGCTGCGCTTCATGGCGCCCCCGGAGATCGCCCTGCTCATGCTTCACACGGACGGGAAAAATTAGAAAAGGTGCGGCATCCGGACCATACTGGACTGAGGTTTTTGCCACTGGAAGCTCCAACATGACTGAATCCCTAGACCCAATCGTCCTCAACTTTCTGTACGCCGGGCTTGGCGGCATGCTGACCATGGGCTTCGCCTGGATGAGCGCCAAGCTGTTCTCCCACATCATGGAGTTCAGTACCAGTGAAGAGTTGAAGAAAGGTAATGTCGCTGTCGGCCTCGTGTACATGGGCATCTTCATCGCCACGGGCACCGGTATGGGCCTGGTTATCGGTATGAGCCTGAACTGAGTGCGGTTCACCGTGCCGCGCCTCTCGACCCGTGGGTTTGCCGCCCGGTTCGCGTTCTCTTCGGGGAACGCGGTTTCGGGAAGGCTGTTTCACGACGTCGACTCCGAGCACTGGACGGCAAAGTACGACCGCTACTTCGAGAAGTATTCCAAGCGATACTTCGGTCCGCATTTTGAGTGGCGCTGGTTCAAGGCCCAGGCGATTGCCGAGTCCGGGCTCAACGAGACCGCGCGCAGCTGGGTCGGCGCCAAGGGCCTGATGCAGATCATGCCCGCGACCTACACGGAAATCCGCGGCCAGAACCCCCATTTCCAGGATATCGACCACCCGCGCTGGAACATTGCCGCGGGGATCTTCTACAACCGCTACCTGTACCGCAACTGGAACGGCTTCCCGGAAGAGGACCGCCTGTTCATGGCATTCGCGAGCTACAACGCGGGTCTCGGCGGCATCCAGCGCGCGGTGCGCCGCGTGCCCGACAAGCCGGTACGCTACTGGGCCCAGGTGGAACGGTATGCGCCGAAGGAGACGCGGTCCTACGTGTTTCGCATCCGCACCCTGAAGCTGGGCACCGAACAGCTGGAACACGCCCCACGGGTGCGTGGGATCGCTGCGGCATACCAGTAGACTACGGGTGGGTGACCTGACCCGATGAAACGGGCGGTCATTCCTCGATAGGTGGCGCTTCCGGTGTACTGACCAGGGATTCGTGAATCCACGCGACCAGGCCCTTTTCCGGGATTCCGATGTTGACCCAGCCGTCCTCGCGGCTGAACTCGATGATCTCGTCACCCTTGATGAGGCCGGCAACCCGGTTGGACTTGGTGGTGGGGCGTGCGCGAACGTTGGCGCGTTCCGCGGTGACCACGATCGGTGCGCCGAGGATTCCGGGGTTTTCCTTGAGGACCCCCATGGCCAGCGCACGGCGGGTTCTGCTCTTGCTGCCCAACATGGTCTGCAGCATGAGACGGGCGTCCTCGTCGTCATTTTCCTCGACCGCCTTCATGAAGTAATGGACGGCCTTTTCGGCGTTCTTCTTCACGGTCTTGCCACCCTGGTGGTAGAGCATGGCCAGGGCCATGATTGCCTCCGGGTTCTTGTTTTCGGCCGCTTTTTCCCACCAGTAGATCGCGGTCTCGTCGTCGATGCGCAGGCCGTACCCGTTGTGGTACATCCAGCCAAGCGCGTACTGGGCATCCGCATCGCCACGGCGCGCAAGCGGCAGCCAGAAGCAGTAGGCAATGGCGTAGTCGCCGTTGCGCATGGCTTCGCGGGCGCTGCGTTCGGCGTCCGTGGTGGAGTTTTTCCGCGCGCTGGCATCGGAGGCATTGCAGGCCGTCACCGCGATCATGAGTGCGGTACACAACAGGCTGCGGGTGGTGGTTTTCAGCATCGGGAATCCTGCAGGAGCCATGTCCGGAGACGTTTCCTCAGGTTAGTTGGAACGGCGTGCGCCGACAAGTCGGGGCGTTCCGAAATCAACCACTTAAACGCGCAGACACCGCGAACCCGAATCCCGGCGTGAAGGGCGCCGGGGGGAGCGGTGATCAGGCGTGGCCGGGCATGTGCAGGGAGCGCGAAGGACGGTTGGACGCGAGGTACAGGGAGCGCGCCAACTGGCCCTGTTCAAATTGCTGCTTGGACAGGAAGCGCATGTTGCGGCGGCCGAGCAGGCGCAGGGCGGTTTCGTCATGGGAGACGTCGTCGTGCTGGCTGGTCAGTACCACCGGCACGTTGAACCCGGCCTCGTTGAACTTCTCGATCGCCTCGGTGCCCCGCATGGCGCCCAGGCGGTAGTCGAGGAGGACCACGTCGAAGGAGTCGCAGCGCATTGCGTCGAGGGCCTCGTCGAGGGTGTGGGCCGCGGTGACCTGGAACGCGTACTTGGCTTCCTTGCCCAGCATGTGGGTGGTGAGTTCGATCTCTTCCGGATCGTCGTCGACCACCAGCACCGAGATGGTTTCGCTGATGGCGTCGTAGACGTGTCCGCGGAGTTCCTCTGCGGTGAGGCCTTGCTTCAGCACGAAGCGCACGCGCCGATCGTTGATCAGGCTCAGGGTGTTGCCGTTGAGGTCCACCTTGGTGTCCTGCGTGAGGAGGATGACCGGGGCGCGGTATCCCGCTTTCATCAGGCGCTGGACCAGTTCCCCGCCGGCCTCGGGGGTGCCGTCCGGGCCGATCCCGGGGTCGAGGATGAAGAGATCGTGCTCCAGGTGGTAGGCCATCTGGGCTTCCAGCTGGTCGGGCGTGACCCGCTCCACGAACAGCAGGGGCTCTCCCTTGAGCAGGTAGCGCGCGGCGCGCGACTCGGTCAGGTACTCGCGAATCTTCGCGTAATACTCGTCGTCATTGTCGACGACGAGCACGTTGAAGATATTTTTCTCCAGGTCGTCCTGATCCGTTTTCGCGGGTGCCATCGGCTCACCTTGCATGACCATGCGTATTTATTGATCGGTCAGTAAACGATAGCCCGTTCTGTTCAATAAGGGAAGTCCTGGCGCGAATTGGTAATTTCAGAGCCTGGGGCGGACTTCGCGTCGCGATTGGCGCAGCCAGTGCACGGTGGCACGCTTGCCGAAAGCTCCTCGCCCGGAAAGATCGATCACGATTACCCTCGAACGGGTCCCGATAACCCCAACATACCGCATCCCGGGGTGGGCCGGGTCATGGCGCGTCAGGGCTCCGACGTGCGGTAGACGATCACATGGACGTGACGCGGGCCGTGGGCGCCCAGCTGGATGGTCTGCTCGATATCGGCGGTCCGCGAGGGACCGGTCACCAGGTTGATGCAACGGGGCAGGCCCGGACCCCGCGCCCGCAGGCGCGGCCAGAGATCGTCGAGGGTCCCCAGCACGTCACCGCGGCGCAGCAGGATGATATTGATCTCGGGCAGAAAACTGAGCGTTGCGGGGTTGTCCGCACCGGACTCCAGCACCAGTGATCCGGTTTCCGCGACGGCGGCGCAGGCGTGGGTGAGGGTGACGCGGTCGTGCTCGCCGAACGGGCGCGTGGCGAGTTCCGGCTGCCCGTCGCGGCGGTGCTGCCCGAGTTCATGGATTGCGGTGTCGGTTCCGGTGACCAGTTCGGTGGCGCCGCCATGGTCCGCCAGCCAGTGCGTCATTGCCGAATACACCTCGGCGCCGGAATCCACCTCGGCCAGGCTGGCGCCACTGGCGCGGACCCGTGCCACGAAATGATCGAAACGGTTGCTGCCGGAGGCCGGGACCGGGGTTGCGCCCGCCATGACCGTGTCGCGGTCGAAGCTGCCGCCGCGATAGGGCGCGCCGCGCAGGCGCTCCAGGATGGCCTTGCGCGCGGTTCTCCCATGGCGGCGGTCAGCGGCCATCGTCTTTTCGCCCGCGTTTGATCCGCGCCGAGAGGAAGTTCGTACCCTGGGGCGATGGCAGTTCGCGAACGGCGGTCCACCCGGGGGCGATGGGGAAGCGCGACAGGTAACCGCGCCCGCGCGCGGCCATCGCGAGCAGGCGCGCGGCCGCGGCACTGGCCCATTGGTACAGGCGCGGCCGGCGCGCCAGCCACGCGTGCAGGGCGATGCCGAAGCGCCAGCGCTTCGGGTCCAGGCGTTGACGGTGCGCGTTGGCGCGATGCCGGCGCAACAGGTCGGGCAGGGGGATGTCCATCGGGCAGACTTCCTCGCAGCGACTGCACAGGGTGGATGCGTCGGGTAGCCGGCTGGACTCCGGAAGACTGGTCAGCAGCGGCGTCAGCGCTGCGCCCATGGGGCCGGGATAGACCCAGCCGTAGGCGTGGCCGCCGACGCTCATGTACACGGGACAGTGATTGAGGCAGGCGCCGCAGCGAATGCAGCGCAGGATCTCCGCGAACTCGCCCCCCGCGATCGACGAGCGCCCGTTGTCGAGCAGCACCACGTGGAACTGCTCGGGACCGTCCGTATCACCCGCCTGTCGCGGTCCGCTGAACAGGGAGGTGTACGCGGTCATCGCCTGGCCGGTCGCGCTGCGGCCGAGGACGCGCAACAGCGCGGTGGCGTCCTCCAGGGTCGCGACCACCTTGTCGATGCTGGCGATCACGATGTGGACGCGCGGCAGGCTCGCAGTGAGGTCGCCGTTGCCCTCGTTGGTCACCACGATCGCCGAGCCGGTCTCCGCGACCAGGAAGTTGGCCCCGGTGATCCCGACATCGGCTTCCAGGAAGCGCGCCCGCAACACCTCGCGCGCTTCGTCCACGAGATCGCGAATCTCTTCCAGCGGACGCTCGCCCCGTTCGTGGTGGGATGCGAACAGTTCGCTGACCTGGGCGCGGGTCTTGTGCACCGCCGGCGCGATGATGTGGCTGGGTCGCTCGCCGGCGAGCTGGATGATGTATTCGCCGAGGTCGGTCTCGGTCACTTCCAGTCCGGCGTCCTCGAGGGCCTGGTTGAGGCCGGTTTCCTCGCCGATCATGCTCTTGCCGCGGGTGACCCGCCGGGCTCCGGCGGCGGCGCAGATGCCGCTGACGATGGTGTTCAGTTCGGCGCCGGTTTCCGCCCAGTGCACCTCCCCGCCGTTCGCCACCACGCGGGCCTCGAAGCGTTCCAGGCAGGCGGCCATGTCGAGCAGCGCGCGCTCCCGGGCGAGGATCGCCGCCCCGCGCAGGTCATCGAAGTTGCCGCACTCGGCGACGGCGTTGCGGCGCTTGTCGACGAAACCGCTGCGGGCCCGGGACAGGGCCGCCTGCAGGGCCTGGTCATCGAGGGCGCGCCGCGCGCGGGCGTCAAATTCGGTCGCACGGGATTTCACGCGGACGGGTCCCCGGGGTACGCAATGGGCGGTTCCAGCGGTTCGCCGGCCAGCGCCTCGGCCACGTGCCGCACCGTGATGTCGAGGCCCCGGCGCCGGGCCCGTCCGGCGAGATGCAGCAGGCAGCCAAGATCGCCGCCGAGCAGGGTGTGCGCACCGGTGGCGCACGCGTGGTCGAGCTTGTCATCAGCGAGGCGCGCGGAAATTTCCGGGAATTTCGCGCAGAAGGTGCCGCCGAATCCGCAACAGGTTTCGGATTCGGCCATCTCGCGGACCTCGATTCCGCTGCGTGCCAGCAACCGTCGCGGCGGATCCTGCAGGTGCATCTCGCGCAGTCCCGCGCAGCCGTCATGCCAGGCCACTGGTCCGGCGCTCCAGCCGGGCCGTGGCTGCGCCTGCAGGCGGTCGAGCAGCCCGAGCAGTTCGTGGCAGCGACCAGCCAGTTCGCGGGCACGTGACAGCCACTGCGGATCATCGTGGAACAGGCGCGGGTAATGGTGGATCATCATGCCCGCGCAGGAAGCGGAGGGCAGCACCACGTGGGCGTAGGGCGCCAGCGTGTCGATGACCTGGCGCGCCGCGGCGCGGGCCGCCTCGGTGTCGCCGCTGTTATAGGAAACCTGCCCGCAGCAGGTCTGCAGTTCCGGGACCTCGACCCGGCAGCCCGCCTGTTCGAGGAGCTCGATGGCGGCCAGGCCCACCTGCGGGCGGAAGGTGTTCACCAGGCAGGTGGCGTACAGGGCGACCAGGGGCTTGGGATTCATGGGCGGGGCGGGCCGGTCAGGGGTTGATTTCGGGTAGCGGGACCCCATTACAACTGGGCAGCAGGTCCGATGCCGCGTATTGTACGAACTTTTTCACCGGGTTACCTGAAATCAGAGGGGAGCAGCCGTGACCATGACCGTCGAATCCAACCGGGAAACACTGGGTTTCCAGGCCGAAGTGAAGCAGTTGCTTCACCTCATGATCCATTCTCTATACAGCAACCGGGAGATTTTCCTCCGTGAGCTGATTTCCAATGCATCCGACGCCTGCGACAAGCTGCGCTTCGAGGCCCTGCACAAGGAAGGCCTGTTCGAGGACGACCCGGACCTGCGCATCCGCGTCGAGTTCGATCCCGAGGCCAAGACGGTCACCGTTTCCGATAACGGCATTGGCATGTCCCGCGAGGAGGTGCTCTCCAACCTCGGCACCATCGCCAAGTCCGGAACTTCCGACTTCCTCAAGACCCTCACCGGCGACCAGCAGAAGGACAGCCAGTTGATCGGCCAGTTCGGGGTCGGTTTCTACTCCGCGTTCATCGTCGCAGAGCAGGTCGAGGTGCTGACCCGTCGCGCCGGCCTGGCGGCCGCCGAGGGCGTGCGCTGGGTTTCCGCTGGCGACGGTGAGTACACGGTGGAAACGGTCGAGCGCGCGCAGCGTGGCACCGAGATCGTCCTGCACCTGAAGGAATCGGAAACCGAGTTCGCCGAGGAATACCGGCTGCGCTCGATCATCCAGAAATACTCCGATCACATCGGCTTCCCGATCGAGATGCTGAAGCCGGAACCGCCGAAGACCGACGACGAGGATGGCGAGGAGAAGGAAGACGCGAAGGCCGAATCGGCCGAGGATGATGCTGCGCCCGAATTCGAAACCGTCAACTCTGCCACGGCGCTGTGGACCCGGCCCCGCCAGGAGATCGAGGACGACGAGTACAAGGCTTTCTACAAGCACATCGCCCACGATTTCGAGGATCCCCTGACCTGGGGCCACAACCGGGTCGAAGGCAAGCTGGAATACACCAGCCTGCTGTACGTGCCGAAGCGTGCGCCGTTTGACCTGTGGAACCGTGACCAGCCCCGCGGCCTGAAGCTCTACGTGCAGCGCGTGTTCATCATGGACCAGGCGGACCAGTTCCTGCCCCTGTACCTGCGTTTCATCAAGGGCGTGGTGGACTCCAACGACCTGTCCCTGAACGTGTCCCGCGAGTTGCTGCAGGACGACGCCACGGTGCGCAAGATGCGCAGCGCGCTGACCAAGCGCGCCCTCGACATGCTGGCGAAGATGGCCACGGACAACCCCGGGGAATACCGCGACTTCTGGAAGGAGTTCGGCAACGTTCTCAAGGAAGGTCCGGCCGAGGACTTCGCCAACCGCGAGGATGTCGCCCGCCTGTTCCGCTTCGCCACCACCCACACCGACAAGCCGGAGCAGGAACACTCCCTCGAGGACTACGTGGCGCGCATGAAGGAGGGCCAGGAGAAGATCTACTACATTGCCGCCGACAGCTTCAGCAATGCGAAGAACAGCCCGCACCTCGAGGTGTTCCGGCGCAAGGGCATCGAGGTCGTGCTGATGTACGACCGCATCGACGAATGGATGATTTCCAGCCTGCCCGAATTCGACGGCAAGAAATTCCAGGACATCACCAAGGGCGAACTCGACCTCGGCGAACTGGAGTCCGAGGAGGAGCGCAAGGCGCGCGAGGCGGTGGCCGAGGAACACAAGGATCTCGTCGAGCGGGTGCGCAAGGCCCTGGGCGAGCAGGTCGACGACGTGCGTGTCACCGACCGCCTCACCGATTCCCCCGCCTGCGTGGTGCTGCACGAGCACGAGATGGGTGCGCAGATGCGGCGCATCATGGAGGCCGCGGGGCAGAAGGTGCCGGCGGCCAAGCCGGTGTTCGAACTGAACCCGGAGCATCCGCTGGTGACGCGCCTCGAAGGCGAGTCCGACGACAAGCGCTTCGGAGATCTGGCCATGGTCCTGTTCGAGCAGGCCACCCTGGCGGAGGGCGGCCAGCTCGAGGATGCCGCTGGTTACGTGCAACGCCTCAACCGCCTGTTGCTGGACCTCACCGCGTAGATGGACGATCCGCACCCCCCGGGCCGGCGTCCCGGCCCGGGGGGTGCGCCTGCTGGTCGTTTAACAATCGTTCGTGAAATTTCATGCAATAATGACCGTTGCCGCTGCTTTCGGTACCGCCCATGAGATTTCGCGTCACCTGGACCCTGTTCCTGTGTTTTGTCGCGCTGTCCTGTCGGGCCAGCGAGATTGTGACCGCCTGCGGTCACCACGATTACCCGCCCTGGAACTGGAAACGAGGTGACGAGATCGTGGGCGCCTGCGCGGAGATCGTGAGACGGGCCTTCGAACCACTGGGGGTGAAGGTCTCCACTGCATTCGTGGGGCCCTGGAAGCGCTGCCAGGCGAATGTTGAGAGCGGCCGCGTCGACGTCAACATGTGCGCGTTCCTGAACAGGGATCGGGCGGCTTACTCCAAGTTCATGGCGACTCCCGTCGCGCATACCACCCAAGCCGCGTTCGTGCCGGTTGACCGGCCGATTCCCTTCACCCGATGGTCCGACCTGGCGGGGCGGAGGATCGTGATGGAGCGCGGCGTCAGCATGGGCGAGGCGTTTGATGTCTTCGTCCGCGAGCACGCCATCGTGCATCTCGTCAACGATCGTCGCCAGGCGTTCCGCATGCTGGAAGCGGGGCGCGCCGACCTGCTGGCCACGGGTCGCCAGATCGGGAACATCCAGGTGGCGCTGTACGGTTACCAGGGACGCATCGTGGCCCTGCCGACCCCCATCGAGCGTGGGCCCCTGTACATCTCGATTTCGGACCGGTCCCGGTTCCACCACCTGCTGGCGGGCGCCGAGGGCTTTCTCCAGAGCACGGATTACCCGGCACTGCTCGACGAACTGCTGAACAGGTACCGGCGCCTTTATCTCGAGGAGCGGTCCGGAGCCACGGGCAACGCGACTCCTGCCGTGCCGTGACAGTGCCTGAACACGCTGCGCGTAGCGGCGCGGCGCAGGCTGCGCGCGGCTCGCGCCAGTTCCCGCCGGCGCGCGCGGGCGGACCGGCAGGCCGCGTCCTTTTTCACGCGAACACGATCCAGGTGGGTACGGCGCGCCCCGGCCGCGGCTTTCTGGCGGTGCAGGCGGCGGTCCGCGCGCTCCAGCACGGCGCGTACGGCGGTGCTGCGCAGCGCACCGTTGTCCATGTGGTTCCATGAGACCGGCGCGCGATTTCCGGTGATCACCGGTCGGCCACCGCTACAGGCGCGGTCGGTGAACAGCGGCGCGCCATCGCTGCCGGGGCACTGGTACATGGTGGCCGCGGCCTCGACGGACACGGCAAGCAGAATGGCTGCCAGCAGGCTGGTGGGTGACATCAGGGGTGACTCCGGGGCTGCGTGCCGAGGTGGTGAACAGTAGCGGCGGG
>JBFGWM010000053.1:0-13437 GCA_041588495.1 Pseudomonadales bacterium
ACCGCGTTCAGGTAGTCGGGCTGGTCCGCAGGGCCCACCGGTGCGCTGCTGTACAACGACGACACCTCGCAGAGTGCCGACCGGGGGATCTTTGCCAGCGCGGCGATGGCACGCCTGATCTGGGCGCGAGGATCATCAAGGTTGCTGCCGATCCCGACAAAGGCGATTGTTTCTGCCGGCTCCGGGCTCAAGACGCCGGTTTCCGCCGCCGCCGCCGGCGCTTGCGACGACCCGGCGAGCGTGCACCGGCGCCGAGTTGCTCGACGAGTTCGGCACGGCCGGCTGCGTCTGTTTCCTGGTACCGGGTCCACCAGTCGCCCAGCCCCTCCAGGTCCTCGCCGGCGCTTTCACGGAGGAGCACGAAATCGTAGGCGGCGCGGAAGCGGGTGTGCTCGAAGACCCGCTCGGCGCGTTTCCCGTTGCGCCACGGGAGGCGGTCCTGCAGTTCCCAGATTTCGCGGACCATGCCCGAGAAGCGGCGCGGGATCGAGATATGCCGGGCCTGGGCGCCGATCACGGCGGCGGTAGCGGCGTGTCGCGCCACCGATGGCGGCTTGTCCTCGGCGAGCATGTCGCGCAGCGCCTCGAGGTACGCGGGCCACAGGAAGACCGCGATCAGGAACGCCGGGGTCACCCGCTTCCCGGAAGCGATGCGCCGGTCGGTATTTTCCAGGGCGTTGAGGAGCAGTTGCCGGAAGTGCGGCACGTCCTCGTCGAAGGCGCGGGCGGTTGCGGGGAACAGGGCGGCCATCATCCCGAACTCCGCCAGTGAATCCCAGCTGCGCCGGGCGTGGCCGTAGAGGAACAGCTTGCTGTACTCGTCGAACAGCCGGGCCGGGGGGATGTCATGCAGCAGGCGCGCTGTTTCCGGGATCGCGGCGGCTGTGTCGGGGTGCAGGGTGAACCCGAGCCGCGCCCGCAGGCGCAACGCGCGCAGGATGCGCACCGGATCCTCGCGAAAGCGGGTCAGCGGGTCGCCGATGACGCGCAGGACCCGCGCGTCGAGATCGGCAACCCCGTCGCAATAGTCCACAACCGCCCAGTCCGATCCCCGCAGGTAGAGCGCGTTGACCGTGAAATCGCGGCGCAGGGCATCGGTCTCGACGTTGCCGTACACGTTGTCGCGCAGGATACGACCGGTCTCCTCGTGGACGTCGGCGTCGGCTTCGTCGACGGTCTCCCAGTGATCGCCACCGGCGCGGAAGGTGGCGACCTCGATCACCTCGCGACCGAAACGCACGTGAACCAGGCGGAAGCGGCGGCCGATCAGGCGCGCCTTGCGGAACAGGTCCCGCACTTCCTCCGGCGTGGCGCTGGTGGAAACATCGAAATCCTTGGGCTCCTGTCCGAGCAGCAGGTCACGCACGCAGCCGCCCACCAGGTAGGCCTCGTGACCGGCATCCTCCAGGGTCTCCACCACCCGGGTGGCCGCGGAGTTGATATGTCCGGGTTCGATGGGGTGGTCGAGGATGATCTTGCGCTCGTATTCGGACAATTTCTTTATCGTCTGCCTGCCGGAGCGCGCATTTGTACCATGACAGGGACACCGACCGGAACCGGCACGCTGTGAATCCCTGGGATGTGCAAACCGGGAAGGAAAAAAAAGGGAAAACCAGGTTTTCCCTTTCTCAAGGTGAAGCAAGGGAGATTCTTATTGTTGTTATCTGTGGCCTCCGTGCCGAATCACGGCAAAACCGTGTCGTTCGTCCTGAACTTCAGCCCCAAATCCGCGGGCCTCCAGGGTGCTTTTCCGGTACGAATACCGTCAAAGCGCGGCCTTGTTCTTGTTGTTCATGTGTCACCGGGCTTAATCGTCAGCCCGGTGCGCGTTCTGTTGCCGTAATTTCTTGCCGGGAGGGGTGTCGCAATATATGTGCCACATCCCTGCAAGATTAAAAATCATAGACTTATATAGGTTATGTCGAAAAAATATACAAATCTGCCCCTAGATTGTTACCCGACAAGTGGTTCCATGCCGGACGTTTGGGTAGTTTGGTAACATCCCGGTCGCTCAGCTTTCTCGCCCGTCGGCGGTTCTGCGCCGCGGAATGCCGAGCTTCTGGCGTTTTTCCCACAGGCATTTCCGGCTGATACCCAGTCGCCGGGCGATTTCGGTTTCGGTCATGCGTCCCTGGTTCGTGACCAGGAACTGCTGGATGTATTCCTCGAGTGACAGGCGTCCGCCGCGGGCGGTATCCGCTTCCGGGACAGGGCGCCGTGGCGCGGCCGCGCCAAGCATCTCGACGCCGATGCAATCGCTCTCGGCGAGGACGCAGGCACGTTGCACGACGTTTTCGAGCTCGCGCACATTGCCTGGCCAGTCGTGGGCGCGCAGGGCGGCCAGGGCCTCCACGGAAAAGAACAGGCGCGGGCGTCCGAGGCGTTCCGCGGCTGCCGCCAGGAAGTGATTGGCAAGCAACACGATGTCGCTTCCCCGTTCGCGGAGCGGGGGCAGGCAGACATCGAGCACGTTGAGGCGATAGAAAAGATCTTCTCGGAAGCGGCCCTGCTCGACCAGCACTTCCAGGTCGCGGTGGGTTGCCGCGATCACGCGGATGTCCACGTGGCGCTGCTGCACCGAGCCCACCCTACGCACCTCGCCTTCCTGGAGCACACGCAGCAGGCGCGCCTGGGCCTCGGCAGGAAGTTCGCCGATCTCGTCCAGGAACAGGGTGCCGCCGTCGGCGGCCTCCACCAGCCCCTTGCGGCGTGCCACGGCGCCGGTGAACGCGCCCTTCTCATGGCCGAACAGTTCGGACTCGATGAGGCTGTCGGGAATCGCTGCGCAGTTCAGGGAAATCAGGGGTGCCTGGCGCCGCCCACCCAGCCGGTGCAGGGCCCGTGCCGCCAGTTCCTTGCCGGTTCCGGTCTCACCTTGCACGAGGACCGTGGCCTCGGTCGGCGCGATCTTGCGGATGCGCGCGAACAGGGCCTGCATGCGGGGTCCGGAGCCGAGCATTCCGTGAAATTCTCCGGCGGGATCATTGGCATCCGGCTGTGGATCAAAATGATCGGCCAGGTGTTCCGCGGCCAGCCGGCGAACCTCCTGGGCCGCAATCGGCTTGGCGAGAAAATCGGTGGCGCCCATTTTCATGCAGCGCACGACGGTCTGCGGGCGGGTGTCTGCCGAGGTCAGTACCACCGGGGCGCCTGCCGCCTCGGCGAGCAGGCCGGACGCGTTGTCACCGGCCAGTTCCAGGTCGATGATTGCGAGCGCGCAGCGTTCGGACTGCAGGAGGATTCGGGCTTCCTCGCCGGAGGCGGCGGGCAGAATGCGCACGCCGGATTCTTTCAGCAACCTGGCGAGCGTTGCGCGGGATATTTCAGACTCGTCGGCGATGAGAACGGAATGCATACGCGGCGTGCAGCCTGCTCCTTCCGGTTCCGGGTTTTGCCACGACCGCTACAGTCGCGGAAATTGTGGCGTGTCGTCGCTTGGCCTGACTGCCACTGTACCGGAACCCGATGTGCTCTGCCAGAGCGCGGGCCATCACCTTGCGGAGCGTTCGAGTTCATCCAGGGGTATGTCGAGACGGTGTGGAATACGTCGTGGATCCCAGTTGCGGACCGCTTCCCGGAGTATTTCCTCAACCGCCATCCCGGGAGCGTAATTGCCGACCGGCTGACCCAGTGCATGAAGCGCACTGAGCAGGTTGCCCCCGGCATCGCGGTCATCGAGGGGCCGCGCTGCAGTCTGCTTGCTGAGCTTGGCGCCCCCACTGCTGATGACCGGTATGTGACGCCAGTCCGGCGGCACGCTGCCCAGTGCCTGGAACAGCAGGACCTGCCAGGGCGTCGAGTCGAGCAGGTCGCTGCCCCGCACCACGTGGGTGACACCCTGCCAGGCGTCATCGACCACGACGGCAAGCTGGTAGGCGTACAGCCTGTCCTTGCGCAGGATCACGCAGTCGCCGATTTGCGCGGTCTCGTATTCCCTCACACCCTGGGTCGCGTCGTCGATCCGTACCCGGGTGCCTGGCAGCTGGAAGCGGATCGCGGCAGGTGATTCCGGCGCGTGCCGGGTGCCGCGGCAACGGCCGTCATATCCGCCGTCCATGGTCGCCATGTCGCGCCGGGTGCAGGTGCAATAGTACGTCAGGCCGGCCTCGCTCAGACGATTCAGCGCGTCGGCATAGGCATCATGACGGCTGCTCTGGAAGACGACTTCTGCATCCCATTCG
The DNA here is from genome assembly GCA_041588495.1 of Pseudomonadales bacterium. GTDB lineage: Bacteria > Pseudomonadota > Gammaproteobacteria > Pseudomonadales > JBFGWM01 > JBFGWM01. Next base: position 4,182 of record JBFGWM010000053.1, read on the forward strand.
AGGCCGTGTGCCTCCAGCGAGCGCAGGATCAGGTCAGCGCTTCCGGGAATCTCGCGGGGTGGATCGAGGTCTTCCATGCGCACCAGCCAACGCGCGTTGATGGCACGCGCGTCGAGGTAACTGGCAACCGCGCAGGTCAGGGAGCCGAAGTGGAGGGGACCCGTGGGCGAGGGCGCGAAGCGCCCCGTGATCGGGTGGGGTGGAAGGTCAGGGGTATCGCCAGGCAAGTGGGAATCCGGCCACGGAACGGCGCCGCGGGGCGGCGCTCATCCAATCATCTGTTTTTCCTTGATCTCGGCCAGGGTCTTGCAGTCGATGCACAGGGTCGCCGTGGGGCGCGCCTCCAGTCTGCGCACGCCGATCTCGATGCCACAGGACTCGCAATATCCGTAGTCCTCGCGGTCGATGAGGTCGAGGGTGTCGTCGATCTTCTTGATCAGCTTGCGTTCCCGGTCCCGCGTGCGCAGCTCGAGGCTGAACTCCTCCTCCTGGGTGGCGCGATCATTGGGATCCGCAAAACTGGCGGCCTCTTCCTTCATGTGGTGCACGGTACGGTCCACTTCTTCCATCAGTTCCTTTTTCCAGTTCAGGAGGATGGTTTCGAAGTGCTGCAACTGGGCCTTGGACATGTAATCCTCGTTGGCCCTCTGCTTGTACGGGGAGATGCCGTACATCTGCGGTCCCGAGGTCGCCTCGCTCCGCGACCGCCGTGGTGCCGTGCTCCGGGCCGGCGCTTCCGACTTTTTGCTCGCAGCGGTTTTCCTGGTGGCCGGAGCCTTCTTCGCAGCGGTGCTGGAAGCAGCTTTTATCGTGGTCTTCGCGCGCGCGCCAGTAGCCGTTTTCCGGCCGCTGGCGGGCTTGCTCTTGGCGGTTGCGGCGGTCTTACGCGTCGTGGTGGTCGCCGTGGTCTTTTTTGCCGTCGCCGGTTTACGCGAGGTGGCCGTGGACTTGGCGGTCGTCTTGCGGGCGGTTTTTGCCGCCGGCTTGGCTGCGCTCTTGGCGGTCGACTTTGTCGCAGTCTTGGCAGTGGATTTGCGCGCCGTCTTTGCTGCCGGTTTGGCCGCGCTCTTGGCGGCCGGCTTGGCCGCCGTCTTACGGGCCGGCTTGGCGGCGGTCTTCTTGCCTGCCGTTGCGGACTTCGCAGCGGGCTTGCGCGCGGTGGCCGTCTTGGTGGTCGCCGACTTGGTGGTTTTACGGGCAGCGGCCGCCTTCGGCTTCGCCTTCTTGGCGGTGGTCGCCCTGCTCGACGCGCGCGTCTTGGCCGCGGTCGTGGTCTTGCTCTTGTCCTTGGATTTAGCCGGCATTTTCGGTGTCCCTCTGGCCGATCTGGGTGTGTGACTACCCATCGTAACTGTGCACCACTGGTAATTTCGGGGCCTCAGCGGCGGTGCTACGCGAGTCCGGACCCCTTTCCGGTACTGATTCTTCCCTTTCTTTCGTACTACTTCTTCGCTTCTTTCTTTCGCGCTCTTTCGGTTCTCTGCGCTACCGTGCCGTGCAACTCGTATCACGGAGCAGCAAAGCCTGCAGAAGCTACCAGAAAAACCCTGGCCGCACCATAATAGGTGCCCATTGGCCAACGGCGCGGTTTTCTTGCCCCTTCCACAAGATTAACTCTAAATTATAGCGCTTTCTTTTACAGCACAATGACAGCCCGGGGCTGGTCCGGGTCCCGTCGCTGCACCCGCGGGGAAACCATCATGTCCGAGCAGCATCCAGGGATCAATCCGGGGCCGTCCGAGCCGGTCTCCGGGCGTGCCCGGGCGATCCAGCCATTCCGGGTCATGGCCCTGCTGGCGCGGGCGCGGGAACTCGAGGCCGCCGGTCACGATATCGTGCACATGGAGGTCGGCGAGCCGGATTTCGCGACGCCGGAGCCGATATTGCGGGCGGGGCGGGAAGCCCTGGACCGGGGCGCCACGCACTACACCCCCGCCACCGGATTACCGGAACTGCGGGAGGCCATCGCCGGCTGGTACAAGTCCCGCTACGGACTCGCGGTCGATCCGCGGCGCATTGTCATCACCCCGGGGGCATCCGGAGCACTGCTGCTGGCCAGTTGCTGTCTCGTTGAACCCGGTGACCGCGTGTTGCTTGCTGACCCCGGTTATCCCTGCAACCGGAATTTCGTGCGTGCTTTCGATGGCGAACCGGTGATGGTGCCGGTGGAGCCCGGTTCAGGTTACCAGTTGACGCCCGCGCAAGTGGAGTCGGCCTGGACCCCGGGGACCCGGGGTGTGCTGCTGGCCTCGCCCTCGAATCCCACCGGGACCCTGGTCGATGCCGGGGACCTGGCGCAGATCCTGGATACGGTCAAAGAGCGGGGTGGTTATGCGGTGGTGGACGAAATCTACCATGGCCTGACCTACGGTGCCGCTGAGCGGAGCGCCCTCGAGTTCAGTGACGACGTGTTCGTGATCAACAGTTTTTCCAAGTATTTCGGCATGACCGGCTGGCGGCTAGGGTGGATGGTCGCGCCCGGGTGGGCGGTGGACACCCTGGACCGGCTGGCGCAGAACCTGTACATCGCCGCGCCCACCGTGGCCCAGCACGCGGCGTTGGCGGCCTTCGCTCCGGACACCCTGGCCATCCTGGAATCCCGTCGCGGGGAGTTCATGCGGCGCCGCGACTTCCTGCTTCCGGCCCTGCGTGAACTCGGCTTCGCCATTGCCGCCCCGCCCCAGGGTGCGTTCTACCTGTATGCGGATATCTCCGGGTTCGGTGTCGGCTCGGAGGAACTTTGCCGGCGCCTGCTCGACGAACACGGCGTGGCGGTGACCCCCGGCCTCGATTTCGGGAGCCACCGCGCGGAATCCCACGTGCGCTTTGCCTACACCACATCGCTGGAGCGGCTCGCCACCGGGGTCGACCGGATGCGCGAGGCCTTGCGCGCGGGGTGAGGTTCACGGACCCGCTTGAGCGCACCACCCTGGTACGCCGCTACAAGCGTTTCCTGGCCGACGTGCGCACTGCCGACGGTCGGGAACTGACGGTCTTCTGTCCCAATACCGGGTCCATGCGCAACTGCGTGTATCCGGGGTACCCGGCCTGGCTTTCCCGCTCCGATCGCCCCGGACGTAAGTACCCACATACCTGGGAGATTGCCGAGGATGCCGATGGCCATCGCATCGGGATCAATACCGGGCGCGCCAATTCCCTGGTCGCCGAGGCGCTGCGCGACGGTGTCATCGGGGGGCTCGACAACTACCCGGAAATTCGTGCCGAGCAGTCGTTCGGTCGCGAGGGCAGCCGGGTCGACTTCCTGCTGCAGGGCGACGGCGCCCCGTGTTATGTCGAGGTCAAGAGTGTCACGCTTCACGAGGGCGAAGGGAGGGGTTTCTTCCCCGACGCGGTCACAGCACGCGGCCTGAAGCACCTTCGCGAGCTGGTTCACGTGCGGGAGTCGGGTGCCCGGGCAGTGCTCGTGTTCTGCGTGCAGCATTCGGCGATCCGTAGTGTGGCGCCCGCCGATCATATCGATCCCCGTTACGGCGAGGCGTTGCGGTACGCCGTGAATTCAGGTGTCGAGGTGATTGCCCTTGCGGCCTGCCCGGACCCCGCGGGGTACGCGATCGGCGAGTATCTGCCGGTGCACCTGGATGCTGCTCAGTCCGGGACCAGCCAGACGTAGCCGTCGCGGATTTCGATGCGCGCGGGCTGCAAACCTTGTCCGCGGCAGGGGCCATGCACGCAAAGGCCGTTGTCGGGATCGAAAACCGCGCCGTGGTTGGCGCAGATCACGTATTCGCCGTGCCCATCGAGGAACTCGTCGGGCCGCCACTCGAGTTCCAGCCCCTGGTGGGGACACCGGTTGTGATAGGCACGCAACGCGCCCCCTGGCGTGCGCAGCAGGAACACCGTGTAGTCCGGTCCCGCGAACCCGCGGCTTTGTCCGGGACCGACCGTGGACAACTCGCAGAGGCAGATGGGGGAGGTACGCAAGGGTACGAACCAGTATTCAGGCCGACTCCTCGGCCGGTTCCTCGGCATTGATTGCCGGTTGCAGCGCGGGGAGCACCACGGTGAAGGTCGCACCCTCACCCGGTGCGGAGCGGGCGCTGATCGAACCCCGGTGACGTTCCACGATCTTGCGACAGATCGACAGGCCGACGCCGCTGCCGACGTATTCATCCTTGCCGTGGAGCCGGGTGAACACGCCGAAAATCCGCTCCGCGTACTCCTCCTTGAAGCCGATCCCGTTGTCCTTCACGTGCAGTGCGTAGGTCATCACCGTGCCGTCCCCGGAAACCTCGGCGGGTTCGGCCCAGACTTTTACCAGCGGCTTGGCGCCGTGCGCGACGTACTTGACCGCGTTGCCGACCAGGTTCTGGAAAAGTTGACGCATTTGTACCGGGTCGGCGTCGAGTACGGGAAGCGGTTCCGACTCGATCCGCGCGTGGCGGTCGGCGATCGCGATTTCGAGGTCCTCGAGTACCTCGTGCAGCACAGTGTTGAGATCGACGCGGGAGAAAGGACGCCCGCGCGTGGTCACCCGCGACAGGGCAAGCAGTGACTCGATCAGGGACGACATGCGGTCCGCCGCGCTCACCATGCGCTCCAGGTAACCGACAGTCTTCTCGTCGAGGGTCTCGGCCTTGGTCTTTAGGATCAGGGAGCCGAAACGCTGCACCTTGCGCAGGGGCTCCTGCAGGTCGTGCGAGGCCGCCCGGGTGAAGCTGTCCAGTTCGCGGTTGCTGGCCTCGAGCTGCTTCGCGTACATCTGCAGCTTCTGCTCCGCCTCCTTGCGGTGCGAGATGTCGCGAACCACGATCATGGCTCCTCCCGCATGCTTCACCGTCCGGCGCAGCGGACGGCCGGAAACCTCGATGTAGAGACCGCGTGGGTGGAGGTCATTGCGAACCAGCAACTCCAGGTTCTCAAAGGACTCTCCGTGCAGGGCGCGATTGAGGGGCAGCTCACCCGGTGGCAGGGGCTCGCCCGTGTCGGGGTAACAGATCCCGTGGGAGTTGGATCCCTCTGTGACCTCTCGAACGCTCGAAATGGAGCCGAACATGCGCTCCGCCGCACTGTTGGTGAGCACCTGGTCTTCCTCCGCGGTGGTCACGATCAGGCCCTCGCCCATGTTCTGGGTGATGGCCTGGAGCAGGTTCTTCTGGTCACGCACGGCCTGTTCGACGAGCTTGCGCTGGGTGATGTCGGAAACCACCGCGATGTAATAGGTTTCCTTGTCGATACTCATGGGGCTGATCCCCAGGTGGAGATACAGGTCGATCCCCGCGCTGTCCCGGGCCGTGATCTCGCGGATGCCCTGGATCAGCAGGGTGCCCTGGGCTGCGCCGGGAAACAGGTGACTGAAATCCACGCCCTGCAATTCCGAGTCTGCGTAGCCGAAGATCCTTGCCGCGGCGGGATTGGCGAGCTGGACCCGGCCCAGGGAATCGAGAAGCATGATGCCGTTGGTTGCCGACTCGAGGATGCTGCGGATGCGGATCTCGCTCTCCTCGAGTTCGCGGGTGCGTGCGGCGACCAGTCGACGCACCTCGTCCTCCCGGGTCAGCCCGGCGTACTGGTAGGCCACCAGGATCATGGTCAGTGCCAGGCAGCCGGCCAGCAACACGTAGGGTTGCCAACCCGCCTGTCCATAGAAGAGTTCCGGCTCCGGGTAACTGACGATCGACCAGGTGCGGCCGCCGAAACGGATGGTGCCGCGGTGCGCCAGGTCGGTGCCGTCGAAATCCGACACCTTGTCGTCAGTGCTGTGCAGGAACTGCTCATGGCCCGCCGTGACATCCAGGATCGTGGTGTGAATCGGGGCTTCCTCCTGGCGGGACAGGTAGAGCGCCGTCTCCATCAGCGTTTTGACCCGCAGCACGACCGAGGTGAACCCGAGAATGTTCTGGCGCCGGTCGGCGACGGTACGGATCGGACCCCGGTAAACGGGCTGCACGATGACGATACCGGGCGCCCCGCCGATCTCCTGGGCCAGGGAGACCGGCGCCGAGGTCTGCAGGAGCGCGGTGTCACGGGCCATTTCCAGGGTCCGGCGCCGCTCGTCCTGGGATAACTGGTCCAGGCCGAACGCCGTCGCGTTTACCGCGAAGGGCTCGATGTACAGGATCGGGTAGTAGTCTTCCCGTTCGGCGGCACGCACCGGCACACCGTCGTCGTTGAATTCGATGATCCCGAATTTCGGATAGCCGCTGTCGCGCAGCGCGCTTTCCAGGACCTCGCGGTTGTTGCGGGTGACGCGGGGCGCCCACTCGATGGCCTGGATCGAGGTGTTGCGTCGGTGGAGGGTGCGTGCAAAGACCTCGAACTCGTCCCGGGTGACCACCTGGGAAGCATCGAACAGGCCCTTGGTGCTGACCGCGACTTCCTGGGAAAGCCGGATCTGCTGTTCCAGTGCCCCGAAGCGGGCTTCCGCGAACTGTCTGAACTGGGTGGCGATGTCCGCTTCCAGGCTGAGGCGCGCGAGGTAAAAAACGAACGCCGAGACGGTGACGCCGGTGATCAGGATGATCGTCAGGGGCAGCGCCGCCGTGCGTCTCACGCTTCCACCCCCTCAACGAACCAGTTGGTGGTCTCCAGCCAGGGATCGTCGTGGGGTCGCCGCAAACCGGCGGGAATGATGACCTCGCCCGCGTTGTCGCGAATCAGGCCGGAGTAGACGTGAAAATTTCCGTGCATCATGCGGGACAGGACGTCGTTGACCTGGAGGCGGGCCTCGCCGCTGACCTCATCGCTCACCGGGGACAGGACGATGGTCCCGTCGCGCAGGCTGCCGCGCCGCATCCGCGGCCAGGTGCGCCCGGACTGCAGGCGCTCGATGTAGTCCCGGCACATGGGATACCAGTTCCACTCGACGCTCGTGAGATAGCGGGTGGGTGCCAGGCGCGACTGGTTGGAATGGTAGCCGATGGCATAGGCGCCGCGTGCCTCGCAGGTGGACACCACGGCGCGCGGGCTGTCGACGTGGCATGCGATCACGTCCGCGCCGTCGTCCACGAGCTCGTTGGCCATTGCCGCCTCCACCGTGGGCAGGTACCACTCGCCGGTGAAACGCACCATGGTGCGCATCCCGGGCGCAACCAGGCGCGCACCCATCGTGAACGCGTTGATGTTACGGCGTGCGTGGGGAATGTCCTTGGCGGCGACGAACCCGAGTTTTGACGTCTTGGAGGCGTGCGCGGCGATGATCCCGGCCAGGAACAGCCCGTCGTCGACGTAGCCGAAGTAGGCGCTGACATTGGCCGGGTGGCCGGGTTGGATCAGCCCGCCCGTATGAAAAAAACTGACCGCGGGGTGTTGCCTTGCCACTTCCAGCACGTAGGGGAAATAGCCGTAGGAGGTCGGGAACAGGGCCTGAACCCCCGACTCCGCGATCATGCGTTCCATGACCGCGACCACGGACTCGTCTTCAGGAACGTTTTCCTCCTCGACGAGTTCGATCAGGCCTCGTTCCTGCAGGTGAACCGCGGCCCGGGCATGGGCCTCGTTATAGCCGAGATCCTGGCGCGATCCGACGTAGATGAAACCGGCCCGCACCGGGTCTGGCGCCTTGCGGCGGGCTTTTCTCCACACGAGGTGGGCACCGGCGGCGCCAAGCCCCAGGCCCGCCAGGGAAGCCAGCAGGGTGCGCCGTTCCACTATTCCGTGATCCGGCGCGTGGCCGGCCCGCGAGGCGGGCGGTGAGCCCGGTGTTCAAGGAGTGGGGCTTGCGGCGCCGGCATCTCTGCTCCTCACTCGGTAGAAACCCCTTCGACCATCCAGTCCATGGTCTCGAGCCAGGGATCGTCCTGCTTGCGCCGGGTACCGGCGGGCACCATCACCTCGCCCTGGTTGCTGCGGATCGGGCCGGTGTAGATATCGAAGCCCCCGGCGGTGAACAGGCGGACCACCTCGTCGATCCTGTGCACGGCCTCCAGGCTGAGTCCCGGGCCGGGCGCGGAGATCTTCACGATTCCGTCAGCGATCCCGCCACGGCGCATGGTGGGCCAGGCGCGGCCGCGCAGGTGACGCACCAGGTAATCGTGGTACAGCGGACCCCAGTTCCACTCCGCCCCGGTGAGATAGCGTGTCGGCGCCAGCGCGGACTGGTCGACGTGGTAGCCGATGCAGAAGATTCCGCTCTCCTCGCAGGTGCGGATGATGGTCGGCGGGCTGTCGACGTGGCAGGCCATGACGTCGGCGCCGGTGCGGAACAGTTCGACGGCCAGTTTTTTTTCCTGCACGGGATCGTGCCAGGTCCCGGTGAACCGCGTGTGCACCTGGATGCCCGGGTCGATGCTCCGGGCGCCGAGGGTAAACGAATTGATGTTCCGCACCACCACCGGTATGGGCATGGCGCCGACGAATCCGAGCCGCCTGGAACGGCTGCTGAATCCGGCGGCGATGCCAGCCAGGAACATGGCCTCGTCGATGTACCCGTAGCAACTGCTGATATTGCGCGGGTGGCCGGGCAGCGCAAGGCCTCCGGTGTGCAGGAAGTGCACATCAGGGTAGTTTGGCGCGAAGTCAATCAGGTAGGGATCGAAGTAGCCGAACGACGTGGGAAACACGAATTCGGCGCCATCGGTCTCGATCATGCGCTTCATGACCCGGACCACGGTTTCGTCTTCGGCGACATTTTCCTCGTGAACCACCCGGATCCAGGGCAGGCGTTCCAGTTGCCTGGCTGCCGCGGCGTGGGACTGGTTGTATCCCTGGTCGTCCCGGGAGCCGACGTAGATGAAACCGATCGTGATGATGCGCCCCGGATCGAAAACCTCGGTTGGCGTTGCGGTTTTTGCCGGGGCGGTGGCAGCCGGGTCGCGGCGGGTGCCCAGGTAGGCGATCCCCGCGCCGGCCGCTGCCAGTCCAGCAGCAAGAATGAGCCTTCTTTTCATATTTTTGCCAGTCTGGCGCCCATGTCTGCATCCCCGTGGCGGGGCCGGGTAACCCACTGACAAGTCTAACAGACTGCCCGGGAACTGAACGTTCGTTTCTGTCAACCGGATCGAGGTTCGTGCGTTGAGAAGGGTAGCAGCGGAAAATTTCGGGAGATTGCCATGGTTCGCTTGTTTGCGGAGGGCCCGGGTCTATGATGAGCCTGGTTTACCGCCTGACCGACGGGGGCTTCGACGAGGTGAAGGAGAACCGGGCCAGGGCGCTGGAGGAGTTCATGCGCTCGCGGGAATTGCGTGCCCTGCGCATGGCCGAACTCGCCACCGGCAACCGCGATGATGCCCTGGAACTGGTGCAGGACGCGATGTTCGGCCTGGCGCGCAATTACGGCACCCGTCCGGAAGCGGAGTGG
>JBFGWM010000054.1:0-13212 GCA_041588495.1 Pseudomonadales bacterium
CAGATCGCTGCCCGCCAGGGCAACCTGTCTCCCGACGACGTGCAGGCGACCCTCACCGAGTTAACGGCAGCCAGCATTGCCCGGGCCATCCGCTCGCATTGCTGCGAGGAAGGCTCGGTATTCGCCTGCGGCGGCGGAACCCTGAATACATTCCTGATGGAAAGACTGGCGGCAAACCTGGACGGGTTCCGGGTCGCGACCACGGATGCCCTCGGTATTCCCGCACAACTGGTCGAGGCGACCGCATTCGCGTGGCTGGCCTTCCGTACCATCAACCGCATGCCCGGCAACCTGCCGGGCGTCACGGGCGCCAACCGCGCCGTGGTCCTCGGCGGAATCTACCCGGCCTGATCCGGGCTCAGAAATACACGTAGCCCTCGCGAAGCAACTGCTCCTCGGCACGCGGACCAAATGGAACCGTGTCGATGAATGCCGGAAGGTCACCCCGCGAAACCCCGTTGACCGCCATCCACTGCTCGCAGATCTTGACGTCGATGACCCCGAAGGCATCGAGGCGCGCCGCGAGATCGACGATCTCCCGGTGGCGCTCGTAATTTCGGTGAATGAAAAACTCAGCCTCCGGCCCGTGCAGGATGAACTCGACGGGCTCGAAGTCTGGGAACCCCCGTCCACTGTCAATAGTGCTCTCGGCACGACGCAGTATGGACTCGAGTTCCTCCGCGGTATGGGACTCTATGCGGGCGACCAGGCGACCCTCGAGCCCCGGCGCAACCTCCTCACCGTCCGTGGCGGGCGCTTTCCCGGACTCCTCCGAGCAGGCGACCAGCACGATCGCAAGCAAGACGATCGCAAGCATCTCCGGGATTCGAGAAACGCGAGGTGTGAATTTGAACCGCACCCCGCAGCGCACCGGGCGCGGGGAGGTTTCAGACCGAGAACGAGGAGCCGCAACCGCAGGTCGTGGAAGCATTGGGATTCTTGATCACGAACTGCGACCCCTCGAGCCCTTCGCGGTAATCGATGGTCGCGCCAACCAGGTACTGGTAACTCATGGGATCGACCAGCAGGGTCACGCCGTCGCGTTCGACCAGCGTGTCGTCTTCATTGACCTGCTCGTCAAACGTGAACCCGTACTGAAAGCCCGAGCAGCCGCCACCGGTGACAAACACCCGCAACTTGAGGTTCGGGTTGTCCTCCTCGGTAATCAGCGCTTTCACCTTGGACGCCGCCGCCTCGGTAAATACCAGCGGGCTGGGGGTCACGACTTCGGGTTCGGGGTTCGACATCAAGAATACCTGCACATGTCCCGGCGCCGCGGTGCGGCCCCGGTACGAAAATTCACCACTATTATCCCGATTTCGGTTTCAACCGGTCAACCGGACCGTAACATCAGCCCTTGCCGGAAGCCTTCGACGAACCGGACGCAGGGTGTGGAACCGCCTGGTGTGCCGGACTCGGCTGCCCGCTCTTGCCGGGCAACGGGGTCGGGGTCAGGGACGCACTCGAAGAACCGCTTTTCGCGATACCCTCGATCTTGTGCATGAGACTGCCGTTGACCTCGGCGCCCATGACCATCTCGATCATGTTGTAGTGCACGTTGCCGGTCACTGACGCCTTCGACGCCAGTTCGAGATGTTCCGAAGAGAACACGTCGCCCTTCACGCAGCCGTTGATGATGATATGCGGGGCACGAATCTCTCCGATTACCTCGCCCTTGTCGCTCACCCGGACAACGGCCTTGGAATTGGCCTCCGCGATGATATTGCCGCGAATTCTGCCGTCGATGTGCAGGCCACCACTGAAAGTGATGTCGCCGACAATCTCCGCACCGCCCGAGATCAGGGTATCGAACTGGTGTGCCATCGTGTCTTTATCCTTGCCCCACATGGGATTCTGCCTCCTGTGCCGACCAGGTGAACTCCCGCTCCACCTTGAGAGGCTTCCTGCCTGATGAGCGGGCCGTTACCCGGATCGATTCAGGAGCAAAGCCCTTTGGCAGGGTCAGTTCGCCTTCGAGTTCCTGAAAATACCGGAAACTGAAGCTGATTTCCTCTGCACCCGCGCCCAACTGCCCCAGGCTCAGTTCGTGGCGAGTGCCCTGGGACGTGCCGGAAACCACCATTTTCACTCCACCCTTGATTCGGTCATGGCGCTCGGTGACCTGGGTCAGTACCAGTTTGAACCGAAACTGCCGATCGCGCGAGGTCGTTTCCAGGGCAATATCGTGAACCTGCAGCTGCTTGGCCCCGGCTGCGGGAGACATCAGGTTCTTATAGAAGGTGATTTCCTTTTCCAACTGGTAAATTTTTTCGTTCAGGGCGGTCACTTCCTGGCGCACCTGTTCGCTGGCCTGGCGCTCCACCGCGTTGCCGCGCTGCAGCACCACGACCTGGCGTTGCAGGGCCTCGACCTCGCGCTGGCTCTCCACCAGTTCCTCGCTGAGCGCGGTACGCTCCGAGGACAGGGCGATCTGGCGGTTCTGCCCCACGTACCAGCCGGCAAGACCACTGGCCACCACCATGCCCAGGGTGAGCATCGTGACCACCAGCCGCCTGGCGAACTGGGCCGCCGGGTTGTAGTGGACCACCCGTACGCTGCCCTGGGCACCGCTCTTGAATTTGGCCATGCGATGGTTCCCCGTCAGGGCAGGACAGCAATCCGGCCGAGGCCGGCCGACTCGTCGAGGCCGAACATCAGGTTCATGTTCTGCAGCGCCTGGCCCGCCGCGCCCTTCACCAGGTTGTCGATCACCGCCAGAACCACCACCCGCCCACCGTCGCCGGGACGATGGACCGCGATCCTGCAGGTGTTGATTCCCCGTACGCTGCGGGTTTCCGGATGACTCCCGGATGGCAACACGTCGACGAAAGGTTCACCCGCATAGCGCCGCTCGAACACGTCCTGGAGGTCCGGATCGACACCGTCGACCAGGTCGGCATAGAGAGTGGCGTGGATCCCACGCACCATGGGCATCAGGTGCGGAACGAACACCAGGCCGACGGGAGCCGACGCAAACCGCGCCAGGCCCTGCTCGATCTCCGGGTGATGCCGGTGGCCGGGCACGCCATAGGCCCGCACGCTTTCGCTGGCCTCGCAGACCTGCAGGTCCAGCCGACCCTGCCGCCCCGCCCCGCTGACCCCCGACTTGGTGTCGGCAACCAGGCTCGAGGGATCGATCAGTCCCGCCTCGAGCAACGGCAGGAAACCGAGTTGCACCGCCGTGGGATAACAGCCGGGATTGGCCACGAGGCGCGCGGCGGGCAGTTCCTCACGAACGGTTTCGGTCAGCCCATAGACCGCGGTGTCGAGCAGTTCCGGACAGGCGTGGGGGTGCCCGTACCAGCGCGTCCACACCTCGGGGTCGCGAATCCGGAAATCCGCGGACAGGTCGATGATCCGGGTGCCGCCGTCCAGCAACTCCCGCGCCATGGTCATGGCGACCGCGTTGGGTGTCGCGAAAAACACCACATCGCAGGCCGCCAGGGTCCCGGCATCGGGCACCGAGAATTTCAGGTCCGTGCAGCCCCTGAGGTTGGGAAACAGGTCGGCAAGGGCCGTGCCCGCCTCACCACGAGAGGTGACCGCGACGAGTTCGACGCCGGGGTGGCCCAGCAACAGCCGCACGAGTTCGACACCGGTGTACCCGGTGCCACCGACGATTCCAGCCTTGATCAATCGACTATCCGCCCTGGAGGGTTAAAGTAAGTGCTCGCCTATAATAAGTTCTGCCATTCCTTAACAAAAGCGCCGTTTGTTCCGATCCCGGCCGGAAACCTTGAATGGGCTCACGTCTGCTCCCTGAAATCGACCTGTCCGGATTCCGCAACCGCCTCGCCCGCGCCGACGCGCAGCCGCAGTTCGCCCTGCTCGGACTGGTCTCGGGGGTGTTCACCGGCCTCGTCATCTGCGCGTTCCGATACACGCTGGAGGCTCCGCTCGGCGAGTTTCTGCCCGGCGGCGACCCCGAGAACTTCGAGGAACTGCCCCGCGAAGCCCGTTTTCTCCTCCCGGTCATTGGCGCCGCGGTGCTCGGCATCTGGTTCGGCCGCATGAAGGAATTCCGGCGCCGCGTCGGCATCATCCACGTGCTCGAGCGCCTCAACTACCACCAGGCCCACATCGGCCTGCGCAGCGCCCTGGTGCAGTACTTCGGCGCCACCATCGCGCTCATCAGCGGTCAGTCTGTCGGCCGCGAGGGTCCGGCGGTTCATCTTGGCGCCGCCACCGGCAGCGTGATCGGCCAGTGGCTGAAGCTGCCGAACAACAGCGTGCGCACCCTGGTCGGTTGCGGCACGGCCGCCGCCATCGCCGCTGCATTCAACACGCCCATGGCCGGTGTGATCTTCGCCATGGAAGTGGTCATGATGGAATACAGCATTCTCGGCTTCATGCCGATCATCATCGCCGCCGTGTCGGGTTCCGTGGTCAGCCAGCTGATTTTCAGCGGGGATCCGGTCTTCCTGGTTCCCGAAATTCCAATGCAAAGCCACTGGGAACTCTTCTACATCGCCTTTATCGGCTTCGTGATCGGGCTGCTCGCGGTGTTGTTCATCAACATCGTGCGCATGGTGACCCGGGAGCGCTCGCTGCGCGTGGAGATTCGCTTTCTCATGGCGGGCCTGTTGACCGGCCTGGTCGCCTGGCATGTTCCCGCCGTGATGGGCGTGGGTTATGACACGGTCAACCACGCGATCTTCGGCGATCTCGCGTTCACCACGCTGTGCGTGGTCATGGTGACCAAGCTGGTCCTGAGCGCGATCGTGGTCGGCCTCGGCCTGCCGGGCGGCGTGATCGGGCCGGCCCTGTTCATTGGTGCAGCCGCGGGCGGCGCGCTGGGCATCGCGGGCAGCTGGTTCGTACCCGAGCACGCCTCGTCCCCCGGGTTCTACGCAATGCTGGGCATGGGCGCGATGATGGGCGCCGTACTGCAGGCACCCCTGGCAGCTCTCGTGGCACTAATGGAACTCACCCACAATCCCGAGATCATCCTGCCCGGCATGCTGGCCATCACCGTCGCCAACCTCACCGCCAGCGAGGGATTCCGCGAGAAGTCGCTGTTCAAGGCGATGCTGGAAATCCAGGGCATCGTCATCGAGAACAGTCCGGTCGCGCAGTTGCTGCGCCGCGCGGGCGTAACCAGTATCATGAACCGCAGCTTTGTACGACTGTCCAGGGAAGTCTCGATCGACGAGGCACGCAAGGCGGTGCAGGGGCAGACCCGCTGGGTGATCGTCGAGGAAGGTGACCGCAAGATCGCGTTGATGCCGGCCGCCGACCTGGCTGCCCACATCGTCACGCTGGAGCAGGAACAACAAGAGCAGCTGGCGGAGCGGACGGAGCCGTCCGCGGGCGAGGACGCCACGCCAGGGGAAGATGCGGACAGCGAGCCGGCAACGGTCATCGACCTGCTCGCAATCCCGGCACGGCGCCGGGAACTGGGCCGGATTCACTCCCGCGCCACCCTGCAGGAGGCGCTGGACAAGCTCGACGAGAAGGGGCTGCAGGCCCTGTTTATCGTGCGTACCGATGCGCCCATGATCGCGCCGGTGCTCGGGGTCGTCACCCGCGACGACCTGGAAAACTGTTACAAGTACCACAAGTAGGCGGAAGCTGACGATGCTCTGGGTCAAAGCGTTTCACATCATCGCCGTGGTGTGCTGGTTCGCCGGGCTCTTCTACCTGCCCCGCCTGTTCGTTTATCACTCCATGTCCACCGACGAGGTCAGCCTCGAGCGCTTCAAGATCATGGAGCGCAAGCTGTACCGCGGCATCATGACGCCTTCCGCGGTGATCGCGATCGTGCTCGGCATCTGGATGCTGGCCGACAACTGGTCCTGGTACATGTCCGCCGGCTGGATGCACGCGAAGCTGGGGCTGGTCCTGCTACTGATCGCCTACCACCTGATGTGCCGCTATCACCTGCTGCGCTTCAGCCGTGACCTCAATACCAACGGAGACCTCTACTTCCGGTTCTTCAACGAGATTCCCGTTGTGCTGCTGGTGGCGATCGTGATCCTGGTCGTGGTCAAACCTTTCTGAGGCCCCGTCGCCATGACCAGCCCCGCAGTACCGGTCGTCCTCGCATTTTCCGGTCACGACCCCACCGGTGGCGCCGGGATTGCCGCGGACATCACCGCCATCCGCGCCCAGGGTTGCCACTGTTTCCCGGTGGTCACCACGCTGACCGTGCAGGACACCGGAAACGTGCACGAGGTCTCCGCGGTCGACGCCGAACTGGTTTACCGACAGGCGCGGGTACTGCTCAATGACACCCGGGTTTCCGCCTTCAAGATCGGAATCTGTGGCAGCGTCGCCAACCTGCAGATGATTGCCTCGCTGCTCGACGAGTACCCCGAGATCCCGGTGGTCACCGACCCGGTGCTGCGCGCCGGAGGCGGCTTTGATCTCGCCGACGATGCCATGGTCGAGGCATTGCGCAGCCTGCTGGTTCCGCGCAGCACGCTGGTGCTGCCCAACCTGGCCGAACTCGAGGCCCTGGCCCCGGAACCGGGCGACGCCGCTTCACGGGCAGCGAACCTGGTCGATGCGGGTTGCACCTGGGTACTGGTCACCGCCGCGGATTCCGGCGCGGACCCGGTCGTCAACACCCTGTATGGTCCCGAGGGCGAGGCCATCGCGTATTCCTGGCCACGCCTGCACGGCACGTTCCACGGCTCGGGATGCACCCTGGCCGCCGCGACCGCTGCGCGACTTGCCCGCCACGGCGACATGAAAACCTCGGTCGAGGCCGGGCAGCGTTACACCTGGGGCTGCCTGGACCGCGCCATCCGCATCGGCGCGGGCCAGGCCATACCGGCCCGATGAGGATGCCCGCGGAGTCCGGCCTCTACGCCATCACCGACCCCGAATTGTGCCGCGAGCCCGGGCTTGTCGCTGCCGTGGAGAGCGCCCTGCGGGGCGGCGCCACGATGGTGCAATATCGCGACAAGACCGCCTCCCGTGACCAGCGCCTGCGCGAAGCGGGAGAACTGCTCGCGATATGCCGCCGTTTCGCAAAACCGTTGATCGTCAACGATGACCTCGATATCGCCCTGGCCCTGGACGCGGACGGCCTGCATGTCGGCGCCGCCGACGGCGACCCGCGCCGCATGCGGGCAGCGCTGAAACCGGGAATGCTGCTTGGCGTGTCCTGCTACGACTCGCTCGATGCTGCGCTGGACGCCGAACGCGCGGGCGCCGATTACGTCGCCTTCGGCAGCCTGTTCGCCTCCTCCACCAAGCCGGTCGCGCGCCGCGCGCCGCTGTCGCTGCTCCGCGAAGCGCGGGCTCGACTGGGAATACCGGTTGTGGCGATCGGCGGAATTACGTTGGATAATGCGCCGCAGGTCATCGCCGCCGGCGCGCAGTACATTGCCGTGATCGGCGGGCTGTTCGGCGCGACGGACATCGAGTCCACGGCCGCCGGGTTCGTGGCCTGTTTCAACCCCAAACCCTGACCATTCCCAGGCGCCAATGACACGTTCCGAATCACTTTTCGAAGCTTCCCGCACTCACATTCCCGGAGGCGTGAACTCGCCGGTACGCGCGTTCCGCGGTGTCGGCGGAACCCCGGTGTTCTTTACGGACGGCGAGGGCGCCTGGCTGACCGACGCCGACGGCCGCCGCTACGTGGACTACGTCTGCTCCTGGGGGCCGATGGTGCTGGGTCACCGCAATCCGGAAGTCCTTGCCGCGGTGCGCGCGCAACTCGACCACGGGCTGGGCTACGGCGCACCCACCGAGCTCGAGCTGCGCATGGCCGAGAAACTCTGCTCACTGGTCCCGTCCATGGACAAGGTGCGCATGGTCAACTCCGGCACCGAGGCCACCATGAGCGCGATCCGCCTCGCCCGGGGTTTCACCGGGCGCGACCACATCGTCAAGTTCGAGGGCTGCTATCACGGGCATGCGGACGTGCTGCTGGTCAGCGCCGGCAGCGGGGCGCTGACCCTGGGCGTGCCCAGTTCCCCGGGTGTTCCCGCCGCCTGCGCCGAGCTCACCTTGACCGCGACATTCAACGACCCCGACTCCGTGACTGCGCTGTTCGAGCGCTTGGGGGACCAGATCGCCTGCATCATCGTGGAGCCGGTCGCGGGCAACATGAACTGCATACCGCCGGACCCGGGTTTCCTCGAGGGACTGCGTGACGTGTGCGACCGTTACGGCGCGCTGCTGATTTTCGACGAGGTCATGACCGGCTTCCGCGTCGCCACCGGCGGCGCCCAGGAACGCTTCGGCGTACGCCCGGACCTGACCACCCTCGGCAAGGTCATCGGCGGCGGACTGCCGGTTGGCGCCTTCGGCGGGCGTGGCGAGGTCATGGACCACCTGGCCCCCGACGGCCCGGTTTACCAGGCCGGAACCCTCTCGGGCAACCCGGTGGCGCTGAGCGCCGGTCTCGCGACCCTGGAACGGGCCGCGACTCCCGCGGTACAGGAACAACTGGATGGGATTACCAGCCGCCTGACCGAGGGGCTGCGCGAGCTCGCGAGGGCGGCCGGCATCGACTTCACCACCAACCGGGTCGGCAGCATGTTCGGGATGTTCTTTACGGGTACCGACCCGGTGCGCGGCTACGCGGATGTGTGCGCCTGCGACCAGGACCGCTTTCGGCGTTTTTTCCACGCCATGCTGGCGGAGGGCGTCTACCTGGCGCCGTCGGCGTTCGAGGCCGGCTTCGTATCGACCGCCCATGGCGAGGCCGAGATCGCGCACACCCTCGCGGCGGCGGAGAAGGCGTTCGCGTCCCTCAGCTGAGCAGGGGAATCACCGCCTGACCGTCCGCGATCATTTCCACCAGCGCCAGTCCTCGCGACGCAGCCGCTGGGCCTCTTCACGCGCGGCGTCCTCGCCCGCGGCATCGCCACGCGCACGCCGGCAGTCCGCGATCAGTTCCCACAAGTCCGCCTGCAGGCGGGTCTGCCCGGAAGCGAGGGCCAGTGACTTGCGTGCCATCTGCTCCCCCTGGGCGGGGTTGCCCTGGGCCAGCTTGACCGCGCCGAGTTGCTGGTAGATCCGCGGGTCACGCGGCGCGATGCGTTGCGCCCGCTCCAGGGTGGCGGCCGCCTCGGCGTGGCGTCCCGCCTGCAGGTATTCGTCGGCCTGGGCCATCAGTTCGACCACCGCGGGATTGCTGCTCGACTCCATGCGCTCCACGGTACGCGGCGCGCTGCGGGGCTCCCGGGCCGGGGCCGGCTCGGGTTGTTCCGGCACGCTTTCAGGGGCGGGTTCATGATGCTCTTCGCGATGCGGCTCGCCGCGGTCCTCGACCGGAACCTGGCGGGGTGAACCGGCCGGATAGCGGTCATAGCCGGGCAATGCACATCCCTGCATGAGCAGGATTCCGAACAGCACCAGGCTACGCGTCGGGCGACCGGCAGACAGCAACATCAGCGAAACCACCTCTTGAACCACTCCTTGACCGGGTACAGCACCTCGGCGCAGGGATGCCGCGCCACGGGCTCCGAGCCCTCGATGAACGGGATGTACCGGGCGCCCTCGCAGTTTTCACCGCTGAGCCGCCCGCTGCCCTCGTCGATCCAGTGGTAGCGGACGCGATCCGGCACCCCGGCGATCAGCGGCTGGGGGCGCAGATGGTACATCAGGTCCGTCCATACCTGCAGTGCCCCGCTGGAACCGGTCAGCGGAGTCGGACCGTTATCGTCACGTCCGAGCCAGACCACGGCAAGCAGGTTACCCGTGTAACCTGCGAACCAGCTGTCACGCAGGTCGTTGGTGGTCCCGGTCTTGCCGGCCGCCTGCAGGTCCTGGGGAAGCCGGCGATAGGCGCTGGCCCCGGTTCCCTCGGCCATCGCCACCTGCAGGCCGTACTGCAGCAGGTGCACGTACGCCGGATCAATCTTCTCCTCCACCGCCAACGGGTAGCGGTTGAGCGGCTCCCCGCGGGCATTCAGTACATCGCGAATGGACCGCACGTGCACACTGAAACCGGCGCCGGCGAGGGTCTGATATATCCCCGCGACTTCCAGCGGACTCAACTCCACGGATCCCAGCAACAGGGATGGGTACGGATTCACGTCGCGCTCGATCCCGAGCCTGCGCAGGGTTCCCGCCACTTCGCTGACCCCGACCTCCAGGCCCATGCGCGCGGTGGCCTGGTTCAGTGAACGCGCCAGGGCCCGGTAAAGCGGCACCTCGCCATGGCTTTCCTTGTCGAAATTACGCGGTTCCCACACGTCGCCACGCCGTGACTCGACGCGGATCGGGCTGTCGTCGAGCAGGGTCGCGAGGGTGTAGCGGCGGGGATTCTGCAGCGCGGTCAGGTATACCGCCGGCTTCACCAGCGAACCGATCGGGCGCACCGCGTCCAGAGCGCGGTTGAACCCCGAGAATCGTGCCTGGCGACCGCCGACGACCGCCAGCACCTCGCCACCCTCGGTACGGGTGACCACCATCGCGCCCTCGATCTCGCCGCTGCCGACCCCGTAACCCTTTTCCAGCGAGGAGACCGTGCGATCCATGCTGCGCTCGGCACGCCACTGCACCCGCGGGTCAAGGGTCGTGAAAATGCGCAGTCCCTCCGAGGTCAGGTCCTCCTCGCGGTAATCGCGGCGCAACTGCCGCCGCACCAGGTCGATAAATGCGGGGAACATGGCGTCCGACCACGAGGGACTGGGCGCAATGCCCAGGGGTTGCTTCGCCGCGGCGGCCGCCTGGTCTGCGGAAACGGCGCCTTCGCGAACCATGATGTCGAGCACCAGGTTGCGGCGAGCGGTCGCGCGTTTCGGGAATCGCCGCGGGTTGTAATAGGAAGGGCCCTTGACCATGCCGACCAGCAGCGCCACCTGGTGCAATTCGAGTTCCGCGAGCGGACGGCCGAAGTAGAACTGCGCGCCGAGACCGAAGCCGTGAATCGCGCGGCGTCCGGACTGGCCCAGGTACACCTCGTTCAGGTAGGCCTCGAGGATCTCGTCCTTGGAATAGTGGAAATCCAGCAGCAGCGCCATCACCGCCTCGATCCCCTTGCGGACCAGGGTGCGGTCACTCGACAGGTAGAAATTCTTCACCAGCTGCTGGGTGAGCGTGCTGCCGCCCTGCACGAAACCGCGAGCGCGGACGTTGGCGACCATCGCCCGCGCGATCGCCCGGAACGCGATGCCGTGGTGCTCGTAGTAGTTGCGGTCCTCGACCGAGACCAGCGCATCAACCAGGTGCGGGGGCACCTGTGACAGGTTGATCAGGACCCGGTCCTCGCGGTGCGCGGGGTAGATCCCCCCGATCAGGAGCGGATCGAGGCGCGCGATGCTGACCCGACCGCCACCCGACTCGCGCAGGCTGTCCACGGTGTCACCGCGATAACGGAGTTCCAGCTTGCGACCACGCTCGGCACCGTCCCAGAAGCGGAAGCCGCGGCTGTGCAGGATGATGCGCTCACCGATGCGGCGAAACTCGCCCGGCTGCTCGACCCTGTCCCGTTCCTTGTAGCCGATGGCCCGCAATTCGCGAACCAGTTCGCCGGGCGGGTAATCGAGACCGGGATGCAGTTCAAGGGGTCGCGCGTACACGCGCGCGGGGACGGACCAACGCTTGCCCTCGAACTTGTGGCGCACCACGGCGTCGAGGTAGACGACGGCCAGCAGGGCAACAACCGCCCCGGCCAGCACCAGCTTGAGGAACAGGCCGCGCAGGGAAAACCCCGGCCGCCCGCCCGACGCGCGCTGCTTGCCGTTTCCGCGTTTCTTGCGCCCGCCGCCGGAGTTAGCCATGGCGCGGAAGTATAACCCGATGCGATCGCCAACCGTGTCCCTAATTGCCACGCCCCGACCCGGTGCGCTGGCGCGTCCCGGTGGTGTATCCTTCCCGCTCCCGATGTCCAGGACAGGAGCGATCGGTGACCGAGAAACTGATCACGGCACTACAGAATCCGGCGCTTTACGACCATCCCGTGGAAGGTTTCGAAGTGATCCAGACCCATATCTCCTGGGTCATACTCACCGGACCCTGGGCCTACAAGGTCAAGAAACCGATGAATTTCGGGTTCCTGGACTTCACCTCGCTGGAAAAGCGCCGCCACTTCTGCGCCGAGGAACTGCGCCTCAACCAGCGCCTGGCGCCGGACATCTATGACCGGGTCATCCCCATCAGCGGCACCGAGTCCGAGCCACGCCTCGACGACGGCAACCCGGTCATCGAATATGCCCTGCGGATGCGCCAGTTCCCCCAGGAGGAACTGCTCAGCCGGTCGGAAACCGAGGGCCGGCTGCAGGCCGCGGACATCGACCAGCTGGCGACCATCATCGCCGACTTTCACGCGGGCATCCCGGTGGCCGGCGGGGACACGCCGTGGGGCGAACCGGAACAGGTGCATGCCCCGGTGCGACAGAACTTCGAGCAGATCAGGCCACTGCTCAGCGACCCCGCCGACCTCGGACAACTGGACCTGCTCGAGGGCTGGGCCGAGGCCACCTTCCAGCGCCTGCAGGGCACCTTCAGCCTGCGTCGCGAGCAGGGCCATATCCGCGAATGCCACGGCGACATCCACCTGGGCAACATCACCCGCTTCAACGGCGAGCTGCGTATCTTTGACTGCATCGAGTTCAACGACGAATTCAAGTGGATCGACACGATCAGCGACGTCGGCTTCCTGGTCATGGACCTGGAGGACCGCGGTCACCCCGATCTCGCCGCGCGCCTGATCAACCGCTACCTGGAACTGACCGGCGACTACCCGGCCCTGGCGTTGCTCGATTACTACAAGGCCTACCGCGCGATGGTTCGCGCCAAGGTGGGCCTGTTCCGGCTCGGTGAGGAGAGCCTGGGCGACGAACAGCGCGCGGCGATCCTCGCGCAATACCGGAGTTACACCGGCCTCGCTGAGCGTTGTGCGCGGATTCCGCAGCCCTACCTGCTGACCATGCATGGCGTTTCCGGCACCGGCAAGAGCACGGTCAGCCGCGCGCTGGTGGAAAAACTCGGCATGGTGCGGATTCGCTCGGATGTCGAACGCAAGCGCCTGCACGGGCTCAGCGAAAGCGCGCGCACCCGTTCCGAGATGGACTCCGGCATCTATACCGCGAACTCCACCGAGGAGACCTACCAGCGCCTCGCGGTACTGGCGGCCTCGGTGCTGCTGTGCGGTGTCCCCGTGGTCATCGACGCCACCTTCCTGCGACGCGAGCAGCGTGACCAGTTCCACCGCCTGGCCGAAGACCTCGGCGTGGCGCACCTGGTGGTTTCCTGCATGACCGATGTCGAGTCGGCCCGGGCATGGGTGGAGCAGCGCACCCGCGA
>JBFGWM010000055.1:0-13198 GCA_041588495.1 Pseudomonadales bacterium
CGGTGATCATCGACGGGTCGCGGTTCCGGGACACCTTCGGCTGGAAGCCGAAGCACACCCTGGGGGACATCTTCCAGCACTACCGGCGCAAGAAGGAAAAGGCCGCGGCCTGATCACGCGCGGTAGCGGAAACCTCAGTCGCCGGCCAGGGCCGCCTGCACCAGTTCCGCGAGGTCGGGTGGCAGGTCCAGCGCCAGTGCCGCCTCGTGGCCGCGTGGCGACATCTTGTTCCAGGTCTTGCGCAGGATGTTGATCAGCTTCTCGCGGGGGTGCCCGGCGGCGAAATCGGCGAAGTAGTGTTCCAGGAAAACCAGGCAGATGACGTCCTCCAGGGTTTGCACCTCGGGGTCCTTCTTGAGTTTTTCCTTGCGCAGCATCATCTGCACCCGCGCCACGCTGTCCTCGCCATAGCCCGCCCCGCGCAGCACCTCCCCCGCGATGTCCGCGTGCATGCGGCCGAGTTCGGTGCGCCAGCGCTTGTAGCCCTTGCGGTCGCGCGGGTAGGCGTCGCGGGGGATTTTCCAGCGCTGGACGTGCTGGCAGTGTGCGGCAAGGCGCAGTTCCTCGGACGCTTCCGGTGCGAAGGATTGCAGGCGCGCTGACATGCGCTGCGAGTAGAGCAGTTCGCCTGGAACCTCCCGGTCGTTCATCCGGACCTGCACGGGATCCTCGCTGTTGAGGGCATCGATGCGTTCGATCGCGCGTCGGAAGCGTTCCGGGTCGGTGGCGTGCGTGCGGCTCATGGGGGCCTCCCCTCCGGCGGTCTGGACTGCCAGGGATTATACTGGGCTTTCGCAACCGGGGAGGATGCAGCCATGCGTGTCGCGGAATGTTTCAAAGCGGACCTGCTCAAGGGAACCACGGTCTTCGTGACCGGTGGCGGTAGCGGGATCAATTTCGGGGTGGCGCGCAATTTTGCCGCCATGGGCGCCGACATCGGCCTCTGCGGGCGTACGCAGGAGAAGCTGGACAAGGCCGCCGAGGAACTCGAGGCGATGGGCGTGCGGACCTCGGCGGTGGCTGCCGACGTGCGTGACTACGAGGCCCTGGAGGCATCGATGGCAGCCTGCCGGGACAAGCTCGGACCGATCAGCGTGCTGATCGCCGGGGCGGCAGGCAACTTCCCCTGCGCCGCGGAGAAGCTGACCGCGAATGGCTTCAAGACGGTTGTGGATATCGACCTGCTAGGGTCCTTCAACGCCTGCCGCGCTGCCTATGACCAGTTGCTGGAAACCCAGGGCAGTATCATCTTCATCTCCGCGGGCCAGGCCTACATTCCCTATGCCTGGCAGGCCCACGTGGGCGCGGCCAAGGCCGGCGTCGAGAACCTGATGCGCAATCTTGCGCTCGAGTGGGGACCCCAGGGCATTCGCTCGAACTGCATCGTGCCCGGCCCGATCAACGACACCGAAGGTGTGAAACGCCTGATGCCGGCCGGTGCGGAGGAGAAATTTGCGCGCATCATGCCGCTGCAACGCTTCGGCTCGGTCGACGACATCGGCCAGATGGCAGTGTTCCTGGCCTCGCCCCTGGCCGCCTACGTCACCGGGGGCCAGTTTATCGTCGACGGCGGCATGAACCTGCCCGGGTCGGGCGCCTGGACGCACCTGATGGCGAAGGCGATGTCGGGGTGAGCCGGTACGCGATGGCCGCGGTTCGTTCAGGTATCATTCATGTACCCCGGGTTACAAACGGGGAGAGCCGAATCGAACCCTCAGCACAGGAATCAGAATAGTGAAACTTGTCCCGATGTCCCTGGTTGCCGTTGCCGTCATGGCCTCAGGCGCGGCGCACGCCGCGCGCAGCGGAGAGGCGGTCTTCAATTCTGCCTGCGTGGCCTGTCACGCCAGCGGCGCGCCGGGTATTCCCCAGGCCGGCGACAAGGAAGCCTGGGCGCCGCGTATTGCCCAGGGTGTGGAGAACCTCTACCCGAGCGTGATCAACGGCAAGAACGCCATGCCGCCCCGCGGCCTGTGCATGGATTGCTCGGATGACGAGCTCAAGGCCGCGGTCGACCACATCGTCAAGATCAGCAAGTAGAAGCGGGTCGCCAGTTTCCCTGCCGGGGCGACGCGATCGCCCCGACGCAGCCTTCCCAGGATTGCCTCAGATCTGGTTGCGCCGTTCGGCCAGCAGGCCGATCACCACGAACGCCAGTAACACCACGGGCGACAGCCACACGCTGCCCAGCGAGGCGAAGGCGCGCGCCAGCCAGGGTGCGCAGAACACCAGCAGCGCCCCGTAGCCGAACGCGCACAGCAGCATGAACACCAGCACCCGCAGCACGAAGTGCCAGCTGCTGATGTGGCGTTTCACCATGCGGTTGATGCTCTGCCCGTAGATCACCAGCAGGGTGGCGAGCATGGCCACCGCGATCTGCAGCAGCCAGGGCCGGATGTGTGAGGAAGTCCAGACGGCGAATTCCCGGATCAGTTCCATGATCTGCACCTGTGTTCCCGGGATCTCCCGGGATTCCCTGTGGCCCGCGTACCGAGCGGTTCAGCGGGTCATTTTCTTCACGAATACTACGACGAACAGGGAGATGGTGAAAGCGCCGGTAAAGGCCTCAAAGGCGGCCAGGGTGCGGGTCCAGCCGAGCGGGGTGATGTCCCCGTAGCCGAGCGTGGTGAAGGTCACCACGCTGTAGTAGGCGCAGGTGGCGAGAATCTGCAGGTTGTCGGCGTAGGTTGCCTGCGGGTTGAACACGATCTCGTGCCCGCCGAAGTTCACACCGAGGAAAAAGTAGCCGATGGTGCAGGCGAGGATCAGGAACAGGGAACTGAGAATCACCCGTTCGGGGCGCTCCCCGTAGCCGCAGAACACGTCCACCAGCTTGGAAAAAAACCGTGGCATGGACCACACCGGCATCTGGAACCGGCGCATGATCATTTCCTTGTAGAAAAAGAACCCCGCGTTGTCGAAATGGCCGCGGATTTCGGCGTTCTTGCGCAGGTTGCGGTAGATCTCCTCCGCCTGGCTGAAGTTTTCCACCGCCTTGCCGCTCTCGCCGTTGCGCAGCGCCTTGAAAGCGAAGTCCTCCTGGAGGATGGTTTTCCCCCACACCACGTGCTCCAGCTTGGCCTGGTCGAAATTGGTGCCCAGCAGGTTGGCGTCGCGGAGGTCGGCGCAGTTGAGGTTCGCACCGGTGAAGTCGGCCTTGATCAGGGAGCTTCCGCGCAGGTCAATGTGGAACATGTGCGCATTGCGCAGGCTGGCGTGGTAGAGGTCGGCGACCGAGAGGTTGTAACCGAACTTCTTGCCGCGGTTGACCAGGTTGACGTCGTCGAGATTGGAATAGGCGAGGCGGAAGCCTTCCATGGTCCGGTTGGAGTGCGCCCAGCTTTCCAGTTCCGGGCGGACCTCGGGACCGTCCTTGGGTACCAGGGGGTCGTGCCACTTGCACAGGCCGTTCTCGCCGGCCTGGCCGGAGCACTGGTGCCCCGCGCCATCGATGTATGCGCAGTTATAGTGGCGAACTTCTTCCATGGCACGCGGAGCCGGCGGCTAACCCGTTCAAGTCTGGTTGCTTTTTGCCGGTTCCGCCAGCGAGGGCGCAGGGACGTGCGCGGCTCAGGAGTTGATGCGGTTGGCGAGGAAGCGCGCCGCGTGGTCGATGAGCGGTTCCGCCCCCGAATCACGATGCACGAACAGGGGCAGGGAATGCTTGTCGCCGGCGTACTGGTCGAGATGCACCTCGACGCCGGCCTGCTTGGCGCGCTCGGCGAGGACCACGGCGTCGCGGGCCAGGGCCTCGTGCTCGGCCGCCTGGATCATCATCGGCGGCAGTCCGGTGAGACGCGCGTTGACCGGCGAGATCAGCGGATCTGAGGCCTGGAACCCGTCAACGTACATGTCGGCGAGGTAGGCCAGGTTGATGTCGTCCCAGGCGCTGTTGCCCGCCTCGCTGAAGTCCACCGAGCGGTCGCAATTGGCGAGGTCGACCCAGGGCGAGATCAGCAGCGCCGCGGCGGGGAGCGGGTGCTCCTCCTTGCGCAGGGTCAGCAGAGTGGAAAGGGCCAGCCCGGCGCCTGCTCCGTCACCCGCCATGGCCACCCGCGACGGGTCGACCTGGCGCTCGAACAGCCAGCGGAACACCGCGATGGTGTCGTGCAGCGCCGCCGGAAACGGGTGCTGGGGTGTGCGCCGGTAATCGATGATCAGGCCCCGCGAGTGGGTCGCCCGGCACAGCCGCGAGAAGTAGGGCAGGTGCGATTTCGCCGAGCCCACCGCGAAGCCCCCGCCGTGCACGTAGTAGATGAACCGGTCGGAACTGGAGTCGTTGGGAATCACCCACTTGGACGGAACATTGTCGATGGTGACGGATTCCGTGGAGACATCGTCCGGAATCCCGATCGACGAGAAATAGGTATCGAAGGCCAGCCGCTGCATGCCGACCGCGATCGGGTTGCGGTTGAGAACCAGTCGGGCCAGCCAGGACGGCGGCTTGGTGGTCGGGCCTGTCACGGGTTGCAGGGTTTCCTTGTGCGGTCACGACGAAGCGCTTCCGGTCGGTCAGCGTTCGCGCGAACCGCTAATGATAATGCGCGGGCGCAGCCAGGTAAATTGCCCGGAATGGTCTCCGCAGGGGGATTATTGCTTAGAATAGTCATCTATAATACTGCGTTCGAATATAACCACGGGTTAAGTTTGTGACGGGGCCGGGCCACATCCGGCGCGCCGTCGCAAACCGGCCGAGGAGACCCTGTCCGCATGGCGCGAGATCCCAACACCGCTACTGTTCCGGAAGACCTGTCCACCGTCACCTCCTACGTGCCGGACCACGAAACGGACCCGGTCCAGGTCGGAATGTCACCGAACAGCGTCGACGTGATCTGGGAAAAGGTCAAGCGCGTATATCGTTCGGGATATCACCCGGCGGTCATCGTCTGCGTGCGTCGGCAGGGCAAGGTGATCATCAACCGCTCGATCGGCCACGCCCACGGCAACGGGCCCGGTGATCCGCCCGGCACGAAAAAGGTCTTGGCGACCCCGGAAACCCCGGTGTGCCTGTTCTCGGCTTCCAAGGCCGTTACCGCGATGATGACCCACCTGCTGGCCGAGCGCGGCCAGATCAATCTCGACGACCCGGTGGCCCACTACCTTCCGGAGTTCGGTTGCCACGGGAAGGACCGCATCACCATCGCGCAGATGCTGTGTCACCGCGGCGGGATTCCCTTCGTACCGCCGGGCACGCCGCCCGAGATGATGTTCAACTGGGACAGCACCGTCGAGTTCCTGTGCCATCTCAAGCCCCACTACAAGCCGGGCCGGCGGCTGTCCTATCACGCGATCACCGGCGGGTACATCCTGGGGGAGATCCTGCGCCGGGTGACCGGGCAGGACATGCGCCAGTTCTTCGCCGAGAACGTGCAAAAGCCGCTGGGCATGCCGAACTTCAATTATGGTGCCGACGAGGACACCATTCCGCGGGTGGCCACGAACTACGTGACCGGCAGGCCCCTGGTGTTCCCGGTCTCGAAGATCGTCACCCGTGCCCTCGGCGCCGGCATGGACGAGGTGACCCGGGTATCCAACGACCCGCGCTTTTTCCGCGCGATCATCCCGGCCGGCAACATGATCGCCTCGGCCGACGAGATCAACCGTTTTTACCAGTTGCTGCTGAACGGCGGCGAGCTGGACGGCGTGCGGATTTTCCGGCCGGAGACCGTGGCCCGGGCCACCGAGAACGTCGGGAATTACGAACTGGACCACACCCTGATGTTCCCCATGCGCTACACGCTGGGGATGATGAAAGGCAATCGTCCTTTCGGCCTGTTCGGGCCGAATTCACAGGACGCCTACGGGCACCTGGGCTACATGACCATCCTCACCTGGGCGGACCCGACGCGGCAGGTCGCGGTGACCGTGCTCAATACCGGCAAGGCCGTGTTCGGCGGCCACGTGCTGCCCCTGGTCAATTTGCTGACCGCCATCAACCGGGAATGTGCCCCGGCCTGAACGAATTCGCCTTCAGGCCACCGGCTCGGCGCGTACCGGGACCCCGTTGAACGCGGCATTCCCCGTCAACTCGTCGATCATCTGCTCGTCGGTGAGGTCATTGAGGCTTTCCCCGGCGTGTTCCGCCGCGATGCCGAGGCGGATGCCCTTGCGGTGATGCCCCCAGCCGTGGGGAATCGAGATCACGCCCGGCATGATCCCATCGCTGACTTCCGCGGGCAGCTCGATGCTGCCCACCCGCGAGGTCACCCGCACCCGGTCGCGATCGGTGATCCCGCGTCGCGCGGCGTCCTCGGGGTGCATGAGGATCGTGCAGCGGTCCGGACCCTTCACCAGGCGGTGGCTGTTGTGCTGCCAGGAGTTGTTGCTGCGGATGTGGCGGCGGCCGATCAGGCGCAGGTCGAATCCTGCCGGTTGGCGTTTGCGCGTCGAGGCCGGGAAACGCCGGTGCAGGCGGTCGAGGTCGGTGACGAACAGGTCGGGGGCCAGGTGAATCCTGCGGTCCGCGGTGAACAGGCGTTCCGGGAGACACGGCTGCATCGGGCCCAGGTCGATGCCGTGGGGGTTGTCGCGCAGTTTCTGCAGCGACAGTCGCGGGCCGTCCGCCCGGCGCAGGCCCCAGGGGCCCGCGCGCAGCATGACGTCGATGAAGCGCTCGGGCGGGGCGAGGCGGCGCAGGCCCGCGCGCAGCAGGCCGAGCCCCGGCACGCTGCGGGCCGCCACGCCGCCCTGCAGGCGCCGCGTGAGTTCCATGAAGATCTCCCAGTCGTGGCGGGCATCCGCGTGCGGCTCGAACAGCGGCGGTGAGTACTTCGCGGTATTGCGGATCGCAATGGTGTGAAAGATCAGGTCGTAATGAGAATGCTCGAGGGCCGACGTGGGCGGCAGGATGATATCCGCGTGGCGCGTGGTCTCGTTGATGTAGTAATCGATGGCGACCATGAACTCCAGCCCGGCAAGGCCCTTCTCCAGGCGGGTGCCGTTGGGGGTGGAGAGGACCGGGTTGCCGGCATGGACAACCATCGCCCGGATCTGCCCGTCGCCGGGCGTGAGAATCTCGTCGGCGAGGGTGGCCACCGGGAACTCCCCCGAGAAATTCGGCAGCTTGCGCACGCGGCTCCTGCGGTTGCCGAAGTAGCCCTGGAACCCGGCCTTGCCGGAGACGCCCAGCACGTCGATCGCCGGCGTGGTGAACATGGCGCCGCCGGGGCGGTCACAGTTCCCCGTCACCACGTTGATGCAGTTGATCAGCCACTGGCAGAGTCCGCCGAATTCCTGGGTCGAGGCGCCGAGACGGCCGTAGAAGACCGCGCCGTCGGCAAGGGCGAACTCGCGGGCGAGCCGCTGGATGTCTTCCGCCGCGATCCCGGTATGGCCGGCGACGCGGTTCGGGCTCCACGGTTCCACGGCGGCGCGCAGCCGGTCCATGCCGTCGCTGAAGGCGGCCAGGGGGCCGGGGCGGTCGAGGCCCTCGCGGAAGATGGTGTGCAGCAGGGCGAGCAGCAGCAAGGCGTCGGTGCCGGGACGGATCGGCAGGTGGCGGTCGGCGACCTCGGCGGTCTCGGTGCGTCGCGGGTCGATCACGATGAGCCGGCCGCCACGGCGCTGCAGGTCGCGCAGGCGGTGGCGGATGTCCGGGGCGGTCATCAGGCTGCCGTTGGAAGCCAGCGGGTTGCCGCCCATGACCACGAAGCAGCGGGTGCGGTCGATGTCGGGGATCGGCAGCATCAGCTGGTGCCCGAACATGGCCAGGGCCGCCACGTGGTGAGGCAGCTGGTCGGCCGAAGTCGCCGAGAATTTGTTGCGCGTTTTCAGCGCGCGGGCGAACGGCGGTGCGAACAGCATGGCGCCGAGATTGTGCACGGTCGGGTTACCGTAATAGAGGCCGACCGCGTTGTTGCCGTGGCGCGCCTGCACCGCGCGCAGTTCCCGCGCGGTGATATCGAAGGCCTCTTCCCAGGAGATTTCCTCCCAGTCGTCACCGTTGCGGCGCAGGGGCTTGCGCAGCCGGTCGGGGTCGTTCTGGATGTCCTGCAGGGCCACCGCTTTCGGGCACACGTGGCCGCGGCTGAAGGGATCCTCGCGGTCGCCGCGGATGGACAGGATCTCGGTTTCGCGGTGCCGGATCTCGATGCCGCACATGGCCTCGCAGAGCGTGCAGGTTCGGTGGTGTACGGCGCAACTGGATTCGGGCATGGGACCTCCGGAACGCCGGGACGGTTGCCGGATGGAGCAGGAGTCCCGGAAATAACGACAGGGCATTGTATGCACGATGCCGGTCACAGGTAAACGCGGCGGGCCCCGCGTGGCGGCGTGCTATATTGGCAGCAGCACTCCTGTTTCCGCCACGCAACCCACGGAACCGAGGCCCGATGGATTCCAAGGACGATTCAGCTGGAACCTTTCCGACCGGCGTCACCCGGTTCACCGTCCGTGAACTGAAGGAGGCCCAGGCGCTGCTGCAGCGGCGCAAGGACTACCTGGTCGGGTTTTTCCGGGCCGAGGGCCTGGTCGCGGTGCGCATGCTCGACAATTTTATCCGCGACCCGGTGAACCACTACCCGGTGACCAGCGCCACCATGCCGTTGCCGCGCCTGGAGATCCAGTTCCTGAATCCGCTGTTCCTGGATGCCGAGGGCATGGTGGAGGGGGCTCGGGTGGCGGTCATGGACCGCTACATCAACAGCGTTGCCCACGTCTACGAGCTGGAAAAACGTCCCTACGCGCAGTTGACCAACAACTGGCACGCGCGCTTCCTGGAAGACCTGTCCATCAACCTGCGCCACTGACGCCGCACCGGGGGTAGGTTATTTCTTGGCGAGGCGGTCGAGCAGGCCCATCCCGAATGCCGAGATGACAAAGGTCAGGTGGATGATCACGTACCACATGAGCTTGTCATTGGCGATTTCCTGGGCATTCATGAACGCCTTCAGCAGGTGGATCGACGAGATGGCCACGATGGAGGCCGCCACTTTCTGTTTCAGGGACCCGGAGTCCAGCTTGCCCAGCCAGCCGAGTTTCTCGGTTTCCTCGGCCACGTCGATAGTGGAGACGAAGTTCTCGTAGCCGCTGAGCATCACCATCACCAGCAGGCCGCCGATCAGCGCCAGGTCGACGAAGGTCAGGGTGACCAGGACCAGGTCCGCCTCCTTCATCTCCAGGATGTGCGGCATCAGGTGCAGGATCTCCTGGAAGAACTTGATGCCGATGGCCAGCAGGGTGAGGCTGAGGCCGAGGTAGATCGGCGCCAGCAGCCAGCGGCTGGCGTACAACGTGCGTTCGATGAAATTTTCCATGGCGTGCTGAACACCTCTCGCACGGGTGGTCGGTTGGATAGATCAGGAGGGGCATCTTAGCGTTCCCCCGGGCGTCGCGCCAAGTCGGGGGATGGATCAGCGGATGGTGCGGAAGGTCAGGTTGATGCGCGCGTCCACCGGGCGGGCGGTCTTGGGCAGGGCGTGACGCCAGTGATGCTGCAGGGCCCCGCCCATCAGCAGGAGGCTGCCCGGCTCGAGGTCCAGGTCGACGCGCTGGTCGCGCCGCTTGCGGTGGCGTAGCTGGAAACGTCGCACCGCGCCGAGGCTGATCGAGGCGATCAGCGGGTCCCGCCCCAGCTCAGGCTCGTCGTCGGCGTGCCAGGAAACGCTGTCCTGGCCGTCCCGGTACAGGTTGGCGAGGACGCTGTTGAAATCGGTGTCCGCGAATCGCCCGACCCGTTCGCGAAGCGCCTGCAGTGCCGGGAGCCAGGGGAGCGGCGTGTAGGCTTTCCCCGAGTAGCTGTAAACCCTCCCGGGGTCGCCGAACCAGGCCGTCAGGCGTGGCATCGGGATGCGCCTGCCGGCGATGTGCACGTGCTCCTGGCTCCAGGGGATTTCCGCGCGCAGGTTTTCGAAGAGGGCCGTCGCGGCAGCGGGCTCCAGGAAACCGGGCCGGTAGCGCAGCCAGCCGTCGGCCACCGGGATTTCCAGGGTTTGCGGCGGGTCTTCCGGGAACAGGGTGTGCTGCATGGGCGGCCATCCGGGAGCATCTATAGTTAATGGTAACGGTCCGGCCCGCATTCCGGGAGAGGCGCATGCCCGCCACCCACGATGTCCTCGATCTGATCGGCAACACGCCGCTGCTGGAACTCCGGCACCTCGACACCGGGCCCTGCCGGCTGTTCGCCAAGCTCGAGTTCCAGAATCCGGGCGGTTCCATCAAGGACCGCATCGCGTTGTCCATGATCGAGGCCGCGGAGGCTTCCGGGGAGATGCACCCCGGTGACACGATCATCGAGGCCACGGCCGGCAACACGGGCCTGGGCCTCGCCCTGGTCGGCATGCGCAAGGGCTACCGGGTGCGCCTGGTGATGCCCGACAAGATGAGTCGTGAGAAGGTCTCCAACCTGCGCGCCATGGGCGCCGAGGTGCTGATGACCCGGTCCGATGTGCCCAAGGGGCATCCGGAGTATTACCAGGATGTCGCCCAGCGCATCGCGCGCGAGGAGTCCGGGTGCCATTACATCGACCAGTTCTCCAATCCCGCCAATCCCGAGGCCCACGAGCGCACCACCGGGCCGGAGATCTGGGAACAGACCGGCGGCGCTGTCGACGCGGTGGTGTGCGGGGTGGGGACGGGCGGCACCCTGACCGGGGTCGGTCGTTTTCTGAAGGCGCGGAAACCCGCGGTGCAGATGATCCTCGCGGACCCGGAGGGCTCCGTGTTGTCCACCTACCTGCAGACCGGAAAGCTGCCGGAACCGGGATCGTGGCTGGTCGAGGGGATCGGCGAGGATTTCGTGCCGGCCATCTTCGACACCTCCCTCGTCGACGAGGCGATCATGGTGCCGGACGCCGAGGCCTTCGCGGTGGCGCGTGACCTCCTGGTGCGCGAGGGCATCATGGCGGGCTCGAGTTCCGGAACCCTGCTCGCGGCAGCCCTCCGTTATTGCCGTGCCCAGGAGGAGGCGCGCACCGTGGTCACCTTCTTCGCCGACAGCGGTTCACGCTATCTCTCGAAGATGTACAACGACGACTGGATGCTCACCCAGGGCTTTATCCAGCGCCGCCGCACCGGGGACCTGCGCGAGCTCATCGCCCACCCCCACGGCGAGCACGAGACCATCTTCGTGGGCCCCGACGAACCGGTCGCCAATGCCCTCAAGCGCATGCAGGAGAACGCGTACTCGCAGTTGCCGGTACTGGAGGGAGACCGCGTGGTGGGCATTGTCGACGAGTCCGACATCCTGCTCGGGGTGTTCCGTGCCCCCGGCACGTTCCGCGAGCCGGTGGCGAAGTTCATGAGCCGGCGGCTGGAGGTGATCGATTACCGGCAGCCCGCGGAGGACCTGTTGCCGCTGTTCGACCGCGAGCACGTCGCCATCGTCATGGACGGCGAACGCTTCCTCGGCATCATCACCCGCATCGACCTGATCAATCACCTGCGCCGGGTCGGCGTGCGCCAGGAGGGCTCATGAGCGAAAACGGGAACAGGGCGGCCTTCGGAACCCGCGTGATCCATGCCGGGCAGGCCCCGGATCCGACCACCGGCGCCATCATGCCGC
Source organism: Pseudomonadales bacterium (assembly GCA_041588495.1). Lineage (GTDB taxonomy): Bacteria > Pseudomonadota > Gammaproteobacteria > Pseudomonadales > JBFGWM01 > JBFGWM01. The sequence continues at coordinate 11,501 of JBFGWM010000055.1, forward strand.
CGATCTACGCCACATCCACCTACGTCCAGGAAAGTCCGGGTGTGCACAAGGGATACGAATATTCCCGTACCCAGAACCCGACCCGCATGGCCTGGGAGCGCTGTATCGCCGATCTCGAGAACGGCAGCGCCGGTTTCGCCTTCGCTTCGGGCTGTGCGGCCGCCGCCACCGTGCTCGACCTGCTGCCCAGCGGCGCCCGGGTCGTCGCCATGGACGATCTCTACGGCGGCACATATCGCCTGTTCCAGCAGGTGCGCCGGGAGTCCGCGGGCCTGCGTTTCGATTTCGTCGATCTTGCCGACGCCGGCGCCTGGCAGGCCGCGCTTGATGACGACACCGCGATGGTGTGGATCGAGTCGCCCAGCAATCCGCTGCTGAAACTGGCGGACATCGCGGCGATCGCGGTGGCGGCGAAAAAGCGCGGCATACTCACCGTGGTCGACAACACCTTCGCCACGCCGTTCAACCAGCGGCCCCTGGACCTCGGTGCCGACCTGGTCCTGCACTCGGTAACCAAGTATCTCAACGGGCATTCCGACATGGTCGGCGGTGTGGTCGTGGTCGGTGACGACCCGGACCTTCGTGACCGGCTTGCATTCCTGCAGAATTCGGTGGGCGCGGTGCAGGGGCCGTTCGACAGTTTTCTCGCCCTGCGCGGGGTGAAGACCCTGGCCCTGCGCATGCAGCGTCACAACGAGTCCGCGCGCCACATCGCGCACTGGCTGGAGGCGCATCCGATGATCGAGCGGGTGATTTACCCCGGGCTCGAAAGCCATCCGCAGCATGAACTCGCGGCGCGCCAGATGGACGGCCCCGGGGGCATGATCACCCTGTACCTGCGCGGTGGCCTGGAGGACGCGCGGCGCTTCCTTGAACGGGTACGGGTGTTTGCCCTGGCGGAGAGCCTCGGCGGGGTCGAAAGCCTGATCGAACACCCGGCGATCATGACCCATGCCTCGGTGCCGGCGGACAAGCGGCGGGCCCTCGGCATCGGTGATACGATGGTGCGCCTTTCGGTGGGCGTCGAGGATGTCGGCGACCTGGTCGCCGATCTCGCGGGCGCCCTGGAGGCTTGATCATGGCTGGCGATTCGCCAATGGTATGTGGAGCTTCAAAAGAATGATCGTTTTACGCAGAACCTGCCTCCTGGTCTTCATGGCCGTGGTTTCCCTGTCTGCCGGAGCCACGGGTGACGGCACGGGCGCCAAGATCGTGAAAGCGATGGCCGGCGATCACCGGGAGCCCGCGAACGTGGCCCGCGATCGCTACCGGCACCCCCGAGAAACCCTCGAATTTTTCGGCCTGCGGGACGATATGACCGTGGTCGAGATCTGGCCCAGCCGCGGCTGGTACACGGAAATCCTGGCCCCGGTGCTGATCGAACGCGGGAATTTCTTCGCGGCGGCATTCTCGCTGGTCGCAAGGCGCACGCCGGACTGGCGCCGCGACATGAACATGGAATTCTTCGCCAAGCTGGGCGCTCACCCGGAGGTGTACCGGCGGGTTATCGTCAGCGACCTGTCGGTGCCGGAGCGTACCGAAATCGCGCCGCCCGGGTCCGCGGACATGGTGCTGACCTTCCGTAACGTCCACAACTGGATGAAGGGGGAGTACGCGCCCGGGGTGTTCGAGGCCATGTACCGGGCCCTGCGGCCCGGAGGCGTTCTCGGCGTGGTCGAGCAGCGCGCCGCCGAGGAC
>JBFGWM010000056.1:0-13037 GCA_041588495.1 Pseudomonadales bacterium
ACTACGACCAGGACAACCGGGAGTCCATGTCGGCGGACGATGCCCGGGAGGTTCCCGAATCATTGCTGTTCTCCAACCCGGTCGGCGGGGTCCTGGAACGCCTCGAACGTCACGGTGTGGACACCTTCGGAAATGCGGCGGACCCGCTGCCGTGGCCGATCAATCGCGAGCAAGCGCTGGAGTTGCTGAAACACTTCTGTAGCACCTGCCTGGAGAAGTTCGGCCGCTTCCAGGACGCCATGACCACCGCGACCGATCATGCGTGGACGCTGTACCACTCGCGCCTGTCCTTCGCCCTGAACGTCAAGCTGCTGCATCCCATGGAGGTGATCCAGGCCGCGCTCAACCGGTTCGAGACACGTTCCGCGGAGATCGGTATCGCCCAGGTCGAGGGTTTCGTGCGCCAGGTGCTCGGCTGGCGCGAGTTCATCCGCGGCGTGTACTGGGCGAACATGCCGGCTTACGCCGATGCCAACCATCTCGAGGCCCGCCGCGAACTGCCGGCCTGGTTCTGGACCGGCGAAACGCGCATGCAGTGCCTGCGCCAGGCGATCGGCCAGTCGCTGCAGCATGCCTACGCGCACCACATCCAGCGGCTCATGGTGACCGGCAACTTCTGCCTGCTGGCGGGCATCGATCCGGACGCGGTGGATGCCTGGTACCTGGGTGTCTATATCGATGCGATCGAATGGGTGGAGATGCCCAATACCCGCGGCATGACCCAGTACGCCGACGGCGGACTGGTGGCCAGCAAGCCTTATGCGGCAAGCGGGGCGTACATCAACCGGATGAGCGATTACTGCGGCCAGTGCGAGTACCGGGTGAAAGCCCGGGACACGGAGGAAGCGTGTCCGCTGAACAGCCTCTACTGGCACTTCCTCGCACGTCACGGCAAACGGTTGCGGGATAACGGCCGCCTGCGCATGGCCTACCGCAACCTGGATCGTATGGACGACGACGTGCGCGAAAACATCATCGCGCGAGGTGACTGGTGCCTGGAGAACCTCGACCGGTTGTAGGCGGCCGTGGTTGCGCTTAGTTGTCCGTGTTGTCGAGGTTGTCCTCGGCCGCCGGCTCGACGCTGGTGTCCAGTTTCTTGACCTTCGGCTTGCGCTTGCGTCGCGCCTTGAGGGGAATCATGGCGCGCATCGATTCCATCTTGCCGAAGCACAGCAGGCGGTCCTCGGGTTCCATCTGGCGCTCGTGGCGCGGGTTGGGAATCACCTTGTTGCCGCGGTAGAGCGTCAGTACGTTGATGTCCTTCTCCGAGGGGAACGCCGCGCTGAGCGTCTGTCCGACGAGCTCGGATCCGTCCGGCACGTAGATCTCGCTGACCCCGTAGCCGCGGCTCACCGTCAGGCGCTGGCGCACGTCGATCTCGGGGAAGTCCACCTGCGCGGAAATGAAGTCGACAATGGCGCCCGCGATGTCGAGTCCGGTGCAGGTCTCGATGCCTTCCAGGCCGGGGGAGGAGTTCACCTCCATGATCTGTGGCCCGTCCTTGCCTTCCAGCATGTCCACGCCGGCCACCTGCAGGCCCATGATCTGTGCCGCGCGCACTGCCGTCTCGCGGTAGTTCTCGTCGAGTTCGACGGGTTCCGCCACGCCGCCCCGGTGCACGTTGCTGCGGAACTCCTGCCCCTGGGCGACCCGGCGCATCGCGGCCACCACGCGGTCGCCGACGACGATGGCGCGGATGTCCTTGCCCTTGCTCTCGGCGACGAACTTCTGCACCAGCACGTTCTGCTTCTGGCTCTGCAGGAGCTCGATGATCGCCTCTGCGGACTTCACGGATTCGGCCAGCAGCACGCCGATGCCCTGGGTGCCCTCGATCAGCTTGATGATCACCGGTGCGCCACCGACGCGCTTGATGGAGGGCAGCACGTCCGCCTTGTCGCGTACGAAGTTGGTCTTGGGAATGCCGATGTGGTGGCGGCTCAGCAGCTGCAGGCTGCGCAGCTTGTCGCGCGAATTGAGGATGCCGTGGGCGGTGTTGGCGCAATACACGCCCATCTCCTGGAACTGCCGCACCACGGCCGTGCCGTAGTAGGTGATCGAGGCGCCGACCCTCGGCAGCACCGCGTCATAGGCGCTCAACTGCTTCTGGCGGTAATAGAGGTCCGGGGATCCGCGTTCGAGATCGATCGCAAACTTGAGGGTATTCAGCACCTTGACGTTGTAGTCGCGCTGCTCGCACGCCTCGCGGAGGCGTCGCGTGCTGTAGGATTTGGGGCCGCAGGAGAGGATGGCGAGTTTCATAGGGGCACCTTCCGGCCGTTCCCGGCTTCGGTTTGAAGTTAATAGCTAAGTTGAGGGAGTGGAAGTGTGCAAGCGCATGGGCATTATTGCGCGGCTTCAACGACGTCCGGCGTCCCCGTGATTTTCGATTATGCTGGTACGACCGTCCGCTGCTCACCGGGAAGCCGATCCATGAGTGCTCGATTACTGAAAATTTCCGATGATTTCTGGAACATCCGCGGATCTTTCAAGGTCGGCGGGGTGGTCGATATCGGAACCCACGCTTCCCTGGTACGGCGCGCAAGCGGCAAGTTCGTGTTGCTGGATGCCTACACCCTCGACGGTGACGCGCAGCGTGAGCTGGACGAACTGACCGACGGCGGTGCGGCGATCGAGGCGATCCTCAACCTGCACCCGTTTCACACGGTCCACGTGCGCAGGGCCCATGAGCGATATCCGGATGCGCGGCTGTTCGGGACGGCGCGGCACAGGACGCTGTTTCCCGAACTTCCCTGGGAGGACCTGGTCACCGAGGATTCCCGTCTGCACGAAATGTTCGCCGGGGAGTTCGAGTTCTCGGTGCCGGCGGGGGTCGATTTCATTTCCTCGAATGAACATATCCATTTTTCCTCGGTGCTGGTCATGCACCGGGATTCGCGCACGATCCACTCCGATGACACCTACATGGTGTACCGGCTTCCCGGGCCGGTGCGGAAGCTTGGTCTCGATGACCGCCTCAGCTTCCACCCGACGCTGGCGCGGGCACTGGAGAAGCGCCCGGGCGCAGCCGAGGAGTTCCGCCGCTGGGCCACGCAACTCAATGAGCGCTGGGGCGACGCGCAAACGCTCTGCGCTGCCCACCTCGCGGTGCTGCAGGCCGGCGAGGGGGACGGCGGCTCCCTGCGGGAGCGGATGGTGAAGGCCCTGCAAAAGGTCGACCGTACCCTGCAGCGACATTCGAACAAGTACGGCTGACCGCGCCGGCGCCCGCTGCCGGTTAGCCGGCCGCTCCTCCTTTCCAGGTCATTCTCACCCGCCGCGCCAGGCCTGCCGGGCCTGGCGGCCATTGTGCATTCCCCGCCTGTGGACCTTTTCAAACCTTTGTCAGTGCTCTGGCCAGTTCGCTTTATCGCCAAAAAATCTATCACATGCCAATTTATATACAGATATAATCTGCATGTATAATTGACAAGATAGATTATGAATAGTAAATTCCTACTCAAGACTTAAATAAGTCGATCCCGAAACCACCTGGCAACGACAAGAGGAATTCATCATGAATAGCGTAAGCATTAAGGAACTGCGTCACGGCAAAGAAGCGGAAAGCATCGCGATCCGCTCACTGGAGGGAGACATCTACGTGCCGTTCGCGGTGGTCAACGGAGAGTCCTGCCGCGTCACGGACGCCGCCGGGCGCACGCTCAAGGCGCCCAGCCTGGATCGCATGCGCAACCTGCTGGACGGCGTCCACTGCAACGAGGTGCGCCTGGTACTCGACTCCCCCTACGACGAGATGATCGGCCTCGGTGGTGCGGAAAAGCACGCCGCTGATCTTCCCCTGGTCTGGTAGGGGGCTCGCGTCAGGCACACATCCATTTACCCCCGATCGGGAGACCGCCATGAAAACCCTGGTGTACATGAGCAACAGCCTCGAGGAAATCGAGGAGACCGACCAAGAACTCGAGGAAATGGGAATTCCCCGCGACCATATCCACGTTCTGAGCGAGGACGAGTCGGCCCTGGATATTCATGGCCTTCCCGCCGTGAACGAGATCGAGAAGCGCGATGTCGTGCGATCCGGTTCCCTGGGCGCCGCCCTCGGCGTGGTGCTTGCGTCCACCGCGATCGTGATGGCCGGCAGCACCGGGATCGCGACCCAGGTGGGTTGGGCGCCCTTTGTGCTTCTGGCCGCCATCCTGTTCGGTTTCTGCACCTGGGAGGGGGTGATGATCGGGCTGACCCGCATCAATCACCGCTTCCGGCAATTCCAGGATGTCCTGCATCGCGGTGTGCACCTGCTGATGATCGATGTCGAGGGCCGCGAGGAGGCGCGTGCAGTGGCGGCGGTCCATCGCCATTCACGGCTCGCGCCAGTGGGCGTGGCCCGTTGAGCGCGCACACCTGCAGATGAGCGTCTGCAGGTGTAGTAATCACTTACCCCTGTCCAGGCCGGCGCCCGCCGGCCTTTTTTTTGATTTTTTGAGCTTACAGGTCGATCTGTTCGTGATGCAGGGCTTCCTCCAGCAGGCTCTCCAGGATGTCACGACACAGTCCCGCGCCACGGCCCAGGCGGGCGTGGAAGCGGGCATCCTCCTTCGACCGGCTCTCGCACTCCGCGCTGTATTGTTCGAACGCCTGCAGCCCGCTGATCAGGTCCGCGAGATGGTGGGGACATTCACAGCGAACCCGGGAATCCAGGGCCGCAACCCGCTCAAGCTGGTCGGCACTGAAGCGGGGCGCGGCGATTTCGCGGGCGAGCAGCCCGTCGATGCCGGTTTTTCCGGTCACACTGCCTGGGGAGGAAAACAGTGAGTCGAACAACTCGCCGGCGGGCAGGGGTCCTCGCAGTAGCAGGACTTCCGGCGCCGAAAGGGCCGCCAGGGTCTCTGCCGTCGCGAAGCGGTATACGACGCCGAGCCGGGCCGCGCCAAGCTCCCGGCGCAGGGCATGGAGGGCCGACAACTGGTCGCGGTGCAGGGTGGGCATGGCGACCACGGCGATGTCCGCGGACACGCCGGCCGAGCTGGCCGCACCCATGTCCGGCAGGGAGACCACCTCCTCGATGCCCTCGCGTGCGCGCACCTGGTCGAGCAGGCGCTCGTCGAAGTGGCCAATGAACACGACGCGACGCGCGCCGCCGGGTGCGCCTGGGCCCTGTGCGAATTCCCGGCGCCGCTCGCGCAGGGCGTCGAGGGGAAGCCGCGCCACCTCGCTGATCGCGTCGCCCCCGTCGGTCAGCTCGCGGATCAGCTTCAGCCGTTCGACATCGTTCTCGGAGTAGTAACGGGTGCCTGAGTCGGAGCGTCCCGGCTCCACGGCGCCGTAGCGTCGCTCCCAGACGCGGATGCTGCTGGCGGGGATTCCGGTCAGGCGCTCGACCGCGCCAATCTTGAAGCGGGGTGGTCCCTGGTCTTCCGCTGCCATGAATAGATCCTTAAATGAGCAGGAGTGCTGGAGAATTTACCTGTTCATTATATGCATTGGGCGCGCCGTAACTCACCTGCCAGGGCGAAACCAGTGCAAGGATGAAGCCTCGTTCGCTCGACTATGGTCGCGCAGCGTTGGACGAATATCCGGAAACCGGCCGGGCTGATCACATTATGTGGGCGGTGCACCTGCATTTGATCAAGCCGCAGATGACGCTGCAGAACATTGAACGGGGAGTTTCGACCGGGGCGTGGCCGCGGACGGGCCGCCGGGCAGGATGGCGCCTGCCGATGCGCGTCCGAGTGGCGCGCACCGGCAGGCAGCGGGGTCAGGAGGGCAGCATCTGCCGCACCAGGCCCTCGCAGGTGGGCTTGTCCATGTAACGCGGAACGCCGTAGGTGGAGTGCGCCTCCTTGAGGGCGGCGTCGGCGATGTCCGAAATATCGGAAGCCTCGAGCTTGTCGAGTTTCTCGGGGATTCCGAACTCCTTGTTCATGGCGCGAATCTTGTCGATGAACTTCGCGGCGAGGACCTCGTCGCTGTCGCCCGCCTCCTTGAGGCCGCTGAGTTCACCCAGTTCCGCCAGGCGCTTGGCGCAATCGGGCCTCGAGTAGTCCAGCACGTAGGGCATGATGATGGCGTTCGCCAGTCCGTGGGGCGTGTGATAGAGCGCGCCGACCTTGTGGGCGATGGCGTGCACGTAGCCGACCCCCGCCTGGGTGAAGGCGATCCCGGCGTAGAACGAGGCCAGGGCCATGTTCTGCCGCGCCTCGATGTCGTTGGCGCCATCCTTCACCGCGCGCGGCAGGTACTCCATGATCAGGCGGGTCGCGGCGATGGCCATCTTGTCGGTGCGCTTCAGGGCATTGCGGGAGATGTAGCCCTCCACGGCGTGGGTCAGGGCATCCATGCCGGTGGCGGCGGTGATCGGTGCCGGCAGGCCGCGCGCGAGTTCCCCGTCCAGTGCCGCCATCTGCGGCACCAGCTTGAGATCCATCACCGGAAGTTTCTTTTTCTGCACCGGGTCGGACACCACCGCGGCCACCGTCACCTCGGAGCCGGTACCGGCCGTGGTCGGCACCGCGTACAGGGGCAGGATCGACCGGTAGACCCGGAACAGCCCGGTCATCTTGGTGATCGGCTTGTCGTTGGTGGCGCGTGCCGCGATGATCTTCGCCGCGTCGATGGACGAGCCGCCGCCCACCGCGAGGATCGCCTCGCAACGGTTGTCCTTGAGCACCTTCACGCCCGCCTCGATCTGGTCGATGGTCGGGTCGGGCTTGATCCCATCGTATATGACGTAGTTGACGCCGCGCTTCTTCAGTTCCGCCTGCATGGCATCCAGCAGCCCCAACTGGATCAGCATGGCATCGGTCACGATCAGGAGATTCTGGGTACCCGTGCTGGCGATCGTCGCACAAAGCTGGATCGAGGAGCCGGACCCCACGAACATCAGCGGGGTGCGAAATGGCAGGATGAATGTCGCGACCTTGAGGATTGCCATGTAGGCACGGAAAAAGAACACCTTCACACCGAATGGCAACATGTCTCCACCTCTCAATTCTCAGTCAACCGGGATTCGGCGCCGGCTCGGGGGCCGGCAGACCGCCATGATAGTCCAGTTGGCCGGCCGGCCAAAGCGGGGGCGACGCCCCGCAGGGGGCATCGTGGCCGGGAGGCTCAGAACGAGGTGCGCCGGTAGGGCCGGTATTCGGGCTGCCAGAAGTTGCGTTCGATAGCGGCCTCGACGGCGTCGTCCGGAATCTTGAGGGCGACGCCGTCCTCCATCGCCTGCTTCGCCACCGCCAGGGCGATGACCCGGCTGACCTCGCGGACATCGTCCAGCCTGGGCAGCAGGTGATCCGATTCGCCGTTCGCCAGGGGGGAGCAGTCCGCCAGGGCCCGGCTGCAGGCCATCAGCATGTTGTCGGTCACCCGGCTCGCTTTCACGGCAAGCACTGCCAGGCCGATGCCGGGGAAGATGTAGCTGTTATTGCACTGGGCGATGTACTTGCGCTGGCCGTTGACATCCACCGGGTCGAACGGGCTCCCCGTGGCGACGATCGCCTGTCCATCGGTCCACGCCAGGACGTCCGCGGGCGTCGCCTCGATCCGGGAGGTGGGGTTGGAGAGCGGCAGCACGATGGGTTGCGCGGTGTTCTCGCGGAGCGCGCGGATGACGTCTTCTGTAAACAGGCCCGGTTGACCGGACACGCCGATCAGCACGGATACCTTGCCGTTGCGCACCACGTCCAGGATGCCGATGCTGTCGCCGCTGTTGCTCCAGCCGCCGACCTGTCCCGCGTCCTGGGCCAGCGGCGCCTGGAATTCGAGGAGCCCGGTCATGGCGGTGGTCAGCAGGCCGGCGCGGTCGACCATGAACACGCGCGAGCGCGCCTCGGACTCGCCGAGGCCCTCGGCCATCATGGTTGCGATGATCTGCTCGGCAATCCCGCATCCGGCCGAGCCTGCGCCGACAAACGCCACCCGCTGGTCGCTGAGTTTCTCGCCCTTGGCCTTGCTGGCCGCCATCAGCGTGCCGACGGTCACCGCGGCAGTGCCCTGGATGTCGTCATTGAAGCAGCAGATCTCGTTCTTGTACCGGTTCAGCAGCGGCATGGCGTTGGACTGGGCGAAGTCCTCGAACTGCAGCAGCACGCGCGGCCAGCGGCGGTGCACCGCCTGGATGAACTCGTCGACGAATTCGTAGTAGTCATCCCCGGTGACCCGCGGGTGACGCCAGCCCATGTACAGAGGATCCTCGATGAGTTCCGGGTTGTTGCAGCCAACATCGAGCACCACGGGCAGCGTGTAGGCCGGACTGATCCCGCCACAGGCCGTGTACAGGGCCAGCTTGCCGATGGGAATCCCCATGCCGCCGATGCCCTGGTCGCCGAGTCCCAGGATGCGCTCGCCGTCGGTGACCACGATCACCTTCACGTTCTGCTTCGTCGCGTTCTGCAGCATGTCCTCGATGTGCTCGCGCTCGGGGTAGGAGATGAACAGCCCGCGCTTGCGACGGTAGATCTTCGAGAACTGCTGGCAGGCGAGTCCGACGGTGGGTGTGTAGATCAGCGGCATCACCTCTTCCAGGTGCTGGGTGATGAGGCGGTAGTACAGGGTCTCGTTGGTGTCCTGGATGTTGCGCAGGAACACGTGCTTGCCGATGTCGGAGTTGAAGGAACACAGCTGCTCGTAGGCCCGTGCCGTCTGCTCCTCGATGGTCTCGATGTTGTGCGGGAGCAGGCCCTCGAGATTGAAGTTGTGGCGTTCCTCGGAGCTGAATGCGCTGCCCTTGTTCAGCAGGGGGGTTTCCAGCAGGGCGGGGCCGGCGAACGGGATGTACAGGGGTCGCTTGGATTCTGAGTCGGTCATGGTGTTCCCTGGTCCGGAAATCGGTGGATATGGAGTCTAAGGATAGACAGGGTTGGGAATGACAAAGGCAGGGAAACGCGACCGGTCGGACGGGAACCCTGCGGACCTGTGAAATCCATTGCGGCCTGCAGACACACTGCTACGCTCAGGATATTGCTTTGCAGAATGGCGTCACGGCCTGCGTGGCGCCGCCTGGAGCGCATGACGTTTCCTACACTGTCCGCTGAGCGGTTCCCGGAGTCTCCCCATGAAAAACCTGATTGCCCTGCTGATGATTCTTTTCACCGGCTTCGTCCACGCGGAAACCCTGCGGATTTTCACCTGGGATGGCTACGTGCTGCCCGAAGAGGTCAGTGCCGTGAATGCCCTGCTGTCGGAGCAGGGTTACGACGTGAAGATCAAGGTGATCGAACCCTGGGCGGAGGGTCCGGAGCAGATGTTCACCGTGATGCGCTCCGGCGCTGCCGACGTCAGCTTTCTCACGCTCAATTACATCCAGATGGGCGGCGGAAAACTGGCGAAAATCCTTCAGCCCATCGATACGTCCTCACCGAGGCTCACCCGCTACTCGAAGCTGCTACCGTCACTCACCGGGATTCCCATGGGCATGGACGGGGACAAACCGCTGTACGTGCCCTGGGGCGGTGGCGCGTATGGTCTCTGGGCGGACATGGACACGCTGGACGCGGGGCAGCTGCCAAAGTCCGTGGGTGAACTCTGGGAGCCGGCCTGGAAGGGCAAGCTGTCCCTGACCAAGGGCCAGATCCAGCCCAACATCGCGCTGGCCATGCTGGCCTTGGGCAAGGCACCGTTCCACCTCAATGACATCGCCGGGGATCGCGCCGCCCTGGCCGCTGCGGCGGCGCCGGACGGCGAGATCCAGAAAAAGGTGAATTCCCTGTATGCCCAGGTCGGGCACTTCTGGGGCGGCGGTCCTGAATTCAACCCGGGCCTGCAGATCATGGCCTCCTACGGTCCGGGGGTCGCTGCTCGCAACGCCGAGGGTGGCAACTGGAAGCTCATCAACTTCACGGAAGGCAACACCGTGTGGTTGGACACCATCAATTTCCACAAGGACCTGTCCGGCAAGAAACTCGAGGCTGCGGAGATTTTCCTCAACTATTTCATCGGCCCCGAGGTGCAGGGCCGGGTGGTCAAGGGCCTCGGCATGGTGGCCGCCAGTTCGGAGGTCGACAACCCGTTGCTCACCCAGAATCCGGATTTCTTCTCTGAGCGTATGTTCTGGCCGCCCTATGACGCCAAGGCGGCGAACCTCATGACGCAGATTTCCAATCGGGCGATGAAGTAGAGCGCCAGGGATACGGAGTCGGTGGCGGTCGCCCGTGGCGGGGCGGTTACCCGCTGAAGAAATAGATGCGGCTCAGGAACGTGTACTCGGACTCCGCGGCCATCAACCCCACCAGCACCAGGATGCAGCCGGGTGGCAGCAGGATGGCGTAGATGATCGCCAGGCGCTCCCAGAGCATGTGCATGAAGACGGCCACGATGAGTCCCGCCTTCATGAACATGAAGGTGATGATGAGTCCCCAGCGCATCGGTCCCTCGAACTGGAAATAGTCGACCATGTAGGAGAGGGCGCTGAGTACGAACAGCAGGGCCCAGATCTTGAGATAGAGGCCGATCGGGTGTTGCTGACCGCTTGCCTGCTCCATCGTTGTTCTCCCCGGCTTCGTTACCACAGGTAAAAGAACGCGAAGATGAATACCCACACGAGGTCGACGAAGTGCCAGTACAGGCCGGCGATCTCGACGATCTCGTAGTTGCCCCGCCGCTCGTAATCCCCCCGTGCGACCTTGAACGCCACCACCGAGAGGTAGATCACGCCGATGGAGACGTGCAGGCCATGGAACCCGGTGATCATGAAAAAGCAGGCCCCGAACTGGGCGGCGCCCATGGGATTGCTCCAGGGCCGGACGCCGTCCTCGATCAGCTTCGTCCACTCGAAGGCCTGCATGCCGACGAAGGTGGCGCCGAGCAGGGCGGTGACGAGCATCAGTGCTGCGGTGGGGCCGCGCCGACGCCGGTAGCCGTAGTTCACGGCCATGGCCATGGTGCCGCTGCTGCTGATCAATACAAAGGTCATGATGGCGATGAGGATCAGCGGAATGCTGTGGCCGGCGATGGTGAGGGCGAACACCTCGCTGGCGTTGGGCCAGGGCTCGGTGGTGCTCATGCGCACCGTCATGTACCCGGTGAGGAAGCAGGAGAAGATGAAGGTGTCGCTGAGCAGGAAGATCCACATCATGGCCTTGCCCCACGGCACTTCCTTGAACGCGTCCTTGTCGGAGGTCCAGTCGGTAACCAGGCCGCGCAGTCCGGCTGGGGGAGAGTCCTGGTTGGAAGGCGTTTCCATCTCGTCTACCTCAGTCCGCAGAAGGCGGCGATGGCGTGGTAGGTCTCGGGCGAGCGGGTCAGCACCAGGAACAGGAGCAGCCAGAGCCCGAGCAGGAAGTGCCAGTAGCGGGCGCAGAGTTCGATGGCCAGGGGCTGCAGTGCGGAGAGGTCGCCGGCCGCAATCAGCCTCCGCGCGATGATCGACCAGGCAACGAGTCCGCCGACCAGGTGCAGCCCGTGCAATCCGGTCAGCAGGTAGAAGAAGCTGTTGGCGGGGTTGCCGTGCACCGGGAACCCGGTAGCCGCGAAGCCCTGCCAGACCGCCAGCTGCCCGGCGATGAAACCGGTGGCGAACAGCCCTCCGAGGAGAAATCCCCGCACGCAGATTCTCGTGTATCCGTGGCGCGCGCCGAGCAGGGACAGGTGCAGCGAGAGGCTCGCGCACACCAGCATCGAGGTGTTCAGCCACAGGCGCCAGGGATCGGCCAGGGGCGCGCCCGGGCCGTTCAGCGCCTGCCAGTCGGGCAGCTGGGCGCGGGCGATGAAGGCGATGAGGAACAGGAAAAACAGCGAGGTGATCACCAGCAGGAGCACCCAAAGGCCGGTCCGGCAGGTCCGCGCGTGGTCGAAGACCGCGTGTTCCGGGCCCGGCATCCCGCCGCCGTCACCCGCGTGGCCTGCCGCACGCAATCGGAGCGCACTCATCGGGCTGCCCCCGGACTGCCTGGAACCGTCGCCGTGGGCGCGGCGTTCCTGAGTTCCGCGAGTTGTTCCTCGGAGACGGTTTGCGGCAGGTAGTCCTGCTCCACGCCCGGGACGCTGTAGTCATAGGGCCAGCGGTGCACCACCGGGAGCTCCGGCCCCCAGTTGCCGTGACGCGGTGGCGTTTCCGGGGTCAGCCACTCGAGACTGTTGGCGTGCCACGGGTTGGGACCCGAGGGTTTGCCGCGGAACGCGCTCCAGCCCAGGTTGAACAGGAACAAAACCTGGGAGACCCCGACCGCCAGGGCGACCACGGTAATGAAAGCGTTGAGGTCATGGGCGGATTGCGGGATGAACTCGTAGTCCTCGAACGCGTAATAGCGCCGCGGCATGCCCAGGAAACCCAGGTAGTGCATCGGGAAGTAGATCGCGTAGGTGCCGAGGAAGGTGATCCAGAAATGCAGCTTGCCGAGGGTGTCGTTGAGCATCCGCCCGGTGATTTTCGGATACCAGTGGTAGATGGCGCCGAACACCACGAGGATCGGCGCCACGCCCATCACCATGTGAAAGTGGGCGACGACGAAGTAGGTGTCCGATAGGGGCACGTCGACGATCACGTTGCCCAGGAACAGCCCGGTGAGACCGCCGACGAGGAAGGTGAGAATGAATGCGAGGGCGAACAGCATCGGCACCGTGAAGTGAATGTTGCCGCGCCACAGGGTCAGCACCCAGTTGTAGACCTTCAACGCGGTTGGCACCGCGATGATCAGCGTGGTGGTGGCGAAGAAGAACCCGAAGTAGGGGTTCATGCCGCTGACATACATGTGATGGGCCCACACCACGAAACTCAGCACGCCGATGGCGACGATGGCCCACACCATCATCCGGTAGCCGAAGATGTTCTTGCGCGCGTGGGTGCTGATCAGGTCCGAGACCAGGCCGAAGGCGGGCAGGGCCACGATGTAGACCTCGGGGTGACCGAAGAACCAGAACAGGTGCTGGAACAGGATCGGGCTGCCGCCCGTGTAGCCGGGGTCCGCACCCATCGACGAGATCGCCGGCATGAAGAAGCTCGTCATGAGCGTCTTGTCGAACAGCATCATGATGGCGCTGACGAGCAGGGCCGGAAATGCGAGCAGGCCGAGGACCGTGGCGATGAAAATGCCCCACACCGACAGCGGCATGCGCATCAGCGTCATGCCGCGGCAGCGCGCCTGCAG
>JBFGWM010000057.1:0-13020 GCA_041588495.1 Pseudomonadales bacterium
GGACGTCATACTCGTGGGTGAGATTCGTTCCCGCGAAACCATGGAATACGCCGTGCAGTTCGCAGAAACCGGTCACCTGTGCCTGGCCACCCTGCACGCGAATAACGCGAACCAGGCACTGGACCGGATCATCAACTTCTTCCCGGCCGACCGGCACCACCAGGTGTGGATGGACCTGTCACTGAACATGCGTGCGATCATTGCCCAGCAGCTGATTCCCACGCCGGACGGCAAGGGGCGCCGGGCCGCCATCGAGATCATGATCAACTCGCCGCTGGTCGGTGACCACATCCGCAAGGGCGAGGTGCATCTGCTCAAGGAGATCATGGCCAAGTCCCGTGAACTCGGCATGCGCACCTTCGACCAGGCGCTGTTCGATCTCTACAAGGACGGCGAAATCACTTACGACGACGCCCTGCACCATGCCGACTCGCCCAACGATCTGCGCCTGATGATCAAGCTCGACGCCGACAATGCACCGGCCGGCACACCCGGCCTGCACGACACCGGCGGCTTGTCCATTCAGGAGGATGATACAAGCAATACTTCGGGTTTTACCCCGGCACGGCGACGCTGAAGGTCCGCGAGGCAATGATCGTCACGCTTGGTCAGCCGAGCGTGTAGACGCTGCGTCCGGCCAGCAGTGTGTGGGTCACCCGGCCTTCCAGTTCGCTACCCAGGAACGGGGTATTGAGTCCTGCCGAGCGCAGGCTTTCCGCTTCCGGCCTCCAACTTGCGTGGGGATCGAAGATGCAGATGTCCGCCGCTTTCCCCACCTCCAGGCGACCGCTGTCGCCGCCCGCCAGCCGGCCAGGCCCCGCGGTCAGTGCCCGCACCAGGGTCACCAGGTCCAGTTCGCCGTCGTGAACCAGTTTCATTCCCAGGGAAAGTAGCAGCTCGAGGCCGCTGGCGCCGGGCTCCGACACCGCGAAGGGCGCGTGCTTCGCCGAATTCTCGTGGGGCTGGTGATCCGAGCAGATGGCCTCCACGATGCCGTTGCGCACGCCCTCCACGAGGGCGACCCGGTCAGTCTCCTCACGCAGGGGAGGAATGACGTGACACTGGGTGTTGAATCCGGTAACCGCGGACTCGGTGAGCAGCAGGTTGTGTATGGCGACGTCGGCGCTCACTGGCAGGCCGCGGTCGCGGGCGGTGCCGATCAGTTCCACCGCGCGGGCCGTGGAAAGCTGCCCGAAATGTGCGCGGACCCCGGTCTGCTCCACCAGGAGCAGGTCACGCGAAACGGCCACCGTCTCCGCGCTTGCGGGAATCCCCTGCAGGCCGAGCCGGGTGCTCACGGTCCCCTCGTGGACGCATCCTCCCGCGGCGAGAGAAGGGTCGCAGGACTGGAACACCACCGGGATATCGAAGGACGCGGCATACTCGAGGCAGCGCTGCAGGGTATGTGCGTCGCGCAGTGGCCGGCGCAGGTTGGTGACCGCGATACAGCCGGCCTCGGCAAGGGCGTACATCCCGCTGAGCTGGTCGCCATCGAGGCCCACGGTCATCGCCGCGAGCATGCCGACACGGGTATTTCCGGCGGCCTGCGCGCGATCGCGAATCAGGCGGACGACAGCCGGACTGTCGATCACCGGGTTGCTGTCGGGCGGGCACAGGAGGGTGGTGATTCCACCCGCGGCCGCGGCCGCGGTTTCGCTCGCGATCGATCCTTTCTGTTCGCTGCCAGGCTCGCGCATTCGTGCCATGAGGTCCACCAGCCCGGGACACACCACCTGGCCGGAGGCATTGATTACCTGGTCCGGGGAGAAACCTGACGGGGCATCGCCAATGCCGGCCACCCGGCCGTCGGCGACAAACACGTCACAGACCCGGTCGGTGTCGCTGGCCGGGTCGATCACGCGGCCGCCTGCGATCCGGATCCGCTCCAGGGTGATGCCGGCGGGCACCGCGGGGTTCACTGGCGCACCTCCTGGGCCGGCGCGCGGCGCTGCCCGCTCATGGCCATGGACATGACCGCCATGCGCACCGCGATGCCGTAGGAAACCTGGTTGAGAATCAGCGAACGCGGCCCGTCCGCGACCGCCGATTCGATCTCCACGCCGCGATTGATGGGCCCGGGATGCATCACGATGGCGTCTCCGCTGGCGTACCGGAGCTTGTCGGTGCTGAGCCCGTAGACCCGGAAGAATTCCTGTTCGCTGGGCAGGTCCGCCCCGAGCATGCGCTCGCGTTGCAGGCGCAGCATCATCACCACGTCGGCGTCGCGCAGGCCGGACTGCATGTCATGGAACACGTCGACGCCCAGTGCCTCGACGTTGCGCGGCATCAGGGTCCGCGGACCGATCACCCGCACCTCCTCCGCGCCGAGGGTGCGCAGTGCGTGAATCTGCGAGCGCGCCACCCGCGAGTGCATGATGTCACCGACGATCGCCACCTTCAGCCCGTCGAATCCACCCTTGTGACGGCGGATGGTGAGCATGTCGAGCATGGCCTGGGTGGGGTGGGCGTGCCAGCCGTCCCCGGCATTGATGATGGCCACGTCGGGGGTCGCGAACTCGGCGACGAAATGGGCGGCTCCGCTGTCCGGGTGGCGGATCACGAACATGTCGCTGGCCATCGCCTTCAGGTTGCGCAGCGTGTCGAGAAGCGTCTCACCCTTGTGGGTCGCGGATGCCGAGACATTGAAGTTCAGCACGTCCGCGGAGAGCCGCTTGGCGGCCAGTTCGAAGGTCGTGCGGGTGCGGGTGCTGGGCTCGAAGAACAGGTTGATCACCGTGCGACCGCGCAGCAGGGGTACATTTTTAACCGGCTTCTCGCCCACCGGCACGAAGGAGTCGGCGACATCCAGGATCTCCTCGAGGATGGCGCGCGGCAGGCCTTCGGTGGTGAGGAAATGGCGCAGTTCCCCCTGCTCGTTGAGCTGGATGTCGCCGTGCCGGCTCAGGTCCATGGCGTGCTCCGGTGGGGCTTCATTCCGTCTCCGCATCCTGCATCACCAGGTGCAGCGGTTCCGGCCCGGACAGCTTGACCCGTTGCCCGGGTTCGAGTTGCAGGCGGCGGCCCACGATGTCGGGCTGGATGGGCAGTTCCCGGGTTGCGACGTCGAGAAGATTGACCAGGCAGACCGATGCCGGACGACCATAATCGAACAGCAGGTTGAGGGCGGCGCGCACGGTGCGGCCCGTCATGATGACGTCGTCGACCAGGACCAGGTGGCGGCCGTCCACGGTGAACGGCAGGCTGGAAGGCCGCAGGTCCTGGTGCAGACCGCGGCTCTCGTAGTCGTCGCGGTAGAAGGAGATATCGAGCTCGCCGACGGGGTCGCGGAGACCGAGCTCGGCGGCCAGGCGCCCGGCCAGCCAGACGCCACCGGTATGCACGCCGATACAGCAGGCGGCCTCGCGATCGCGCTCGGCGAGGAAATCGCGCAGACGCCGGGACATGTCCTGGAGGAGGGGTTCCACCTCGATTCCGCTGACCGGGCTGCATTCTGCGGTCATCCGTCCGGTTCCTCGTCGTTTCCGCCTCCGCCCGCCGGGCTGCGGAACCAGCTTTCCAGGATGACGCAGGCGGCGGCCGCGTCGAGTTCCGGCTTGTTGCGTGGTCCGCCGGCGCCGGGCGCCGAGCGGGCCTCGAAGGTGGTCAGGCGTTCATCCATCATCTGGCAGGTGAGATGATACCGTGCATGCAGCCTGCGAAGGAACCGACGCGCATTGCCGGCCATCCCCGAATCGCTGCCGTCCATGTTCAGCGGGGCGCCGATCACCAGCAGTTCGGGTTGCCATTCCTGGATCAGCACGTCCAGCTGCTCCCAGTCCGGGCGCCCGTTGCGGGCGCGCACCGCGCCTGCCGGGGTGGCCGTCCCGGTGTGCGAATTGCCCACGGCGACGCCGATGCTGGAAAGGCCGAAGTCGAAACCCATCACGCGTTGCGGGGGGGCGCCGGTATTCAACCGTGCCCGATCTCCGGGGAAATCAGCCGATAGTCGATACCCAGCCGGGTCGCCGCGGTGTGCAGGCGTTTCTCCATCGGCGTGTGGAACAGGATATCGGTGTCGGCCGGCGCGCTCAGCCAGGCATTGGCGGCGAGTTCCTCTTCCAGTTGCCCGGCGCCCCAGCCGGCATAGCCGAGGGCCACCAGGGTATCCTCGGGTCCCCCATTGCCCGCCATGGCGGTCAGGATGTCCTGTGAGGTGGTGAGGGAAACCCCCTCGGACACGGGCAGGGTGCATTCCCAGCGGTCGCCGGAGGGATGCAGCACGAAGCCGCGGTCCTCCTGGACCGGGCCGCCACACAGAATGGGAATCGACTCGCAGCCCTCGCGCAGGCAGTCCATGTCGAGGTGGCGGAAGATATCCGCGAGGGTGAGGTCCAGGGAACGGTTGATCACCAGGCCCAGGGCACCGGATTCATTGTGCTCGCAGATGTAGGTGAGGGTATTGGAGAAATAGGTGTCCTCCAGGCACGGCATTGCCAGGAGAAAGTGATCGCGCAGGGAGTTCATGTCATCCGCCTCTTCCCTAAGTATCGGGTGCCGGTGGGAAGCAGGCAAGTCGCGCTCAGTAACTGGTCAGGGTGCGCCGGAACTGCCAGGTGCGGATGACCTCCAGCACGTCGACATCCTTGCGCATCTCCTCCGGGAATGCGGCGAATGGCTCGGCCAGGCGTACGATGCGGATCGCCGCCTCGTCGAGCAGCTTGTGGCCGGAGGATTCGAGGATCCGGATGTCGGTCACCGAGCCGTCCGGCTTGAGCGTCACCAGCATGCGCAGGCTGCCGTAAATACGCCGCCGGCGGGCCTCGTCCGGATAGTTGAGGTTGCCGACCATCTCGATCTTGCGCCGCCATGCCTCCAGGTACCAGGCGTCGCTGGCCTTCTGGGTGCTCGCCGAGGTGAGGCGGCGGATGCGCGGGTTGCGTGCGTACTGCTGGCGTTGCAGGTCGAGCTGTGCCTCGAGGCTGGCGATCTCCATGCTGCGGCGGAGCAGGGTTTCGGCATCCAGTTCGCGGGTTTCCTCCGCCTGCTCCTTGGTGGGGTTCTTGGAGACCTTCTCGCGCTGCGGGGATGTCGCGGCCAGCACCTGCTTGACCGGTGGCGCCACCTCCGCGGTGGACGCGCGCGCCTCGGGTTCGACGATCTCCTGGATTTCCTCGGCCTCGTACTCGGCTTCGACATCGGTGGTGGGAGCGGCCCGCTCCTCCAGTTCGCCACTACCCTCCTGGTTGGCCTGGGCCAGGTAGTCGGCCTTTTCGGGGGCGACCTCGGTCTCCTGCTGGGCGAGGATGATTTCCAGAGTCGGCGGGCGGTCGGCGGCATCCGGCAACGCGAAGCCGATCCCGAGGATGATCGCGACGTGGAATGCGGTGGCGAGAAAGACCGTGAATCCCAGCCGGTCGGCCGCGCTGATTACAGGGGCAGGATTGTTCATCTGGTGGCCGAAACGCGCCTTCCCGGGCTTGGGTTGGGCCTCGGCCAAGTATATCGAATGAAGCGCGCGGCTCAATCCAGCCGGGCGGCGATGGCGTCAATGACCTGGTCGGCGATGTTCACGCTGAACGCACGGTTGATTTCCTGCACGCAAGTCGGGCTGGTGATGTTGATCTCGGTCAGGCAGGAACCGATGATGTCCAGGCCGGCGAACAGGATCCCCTCGCGACGCAGGACGGGCCCCACCTTGCGTGCCACGGCGAGCTCCGTTTCGGTCAGTTCGAACCCGACCCCGGTTCCGCCGGCCGCGAGATTGCCGCGGCTCTCACCGGATTTCGGAATGCGCGCCAACCCCCAGGGCACCGGCTCACCCTCGATCATGAGGATGCGCTTGTCGCCCTCGCTGATCTCGGGCAGATAACGCTGGGCCATGACCGGGAACTTCCCGTGGCGGGTCAGGGTTTCGAGGATGACGCTGGCGTTGGGGTCGTCGGCGGCCACCACGAAGATCGAGGCACCACCCATTCCGTCCAGTGGCTTCAGCACCACGCGGCCCTGCCGGGCGGTGAATTCCCGCAGGCGGCTCATGCTGGCGGTCACCAGCGTGGGCGACATCAGTTCGGGGAAGCGGGTCGCGAAGAGTTTCTCGTTGTGCTCGCGAAGGGCCTGCGGCGGGTTCAGCACCAGGCTGCCGGCGTCCGCGGCAAAATCCAGGACCATCGTCGCGTAAATGAACGCGGCGTCCACCGGCGGATCCTTTCGCATCAGGATCACGTCGAGGTCGGCGAGGGGCCGGGCTGCGTCGATGCCGAAGGTGAACCAGTCGGCGGGGTCCGCGCGCACGGTGAGTTCGCGCATCCTGGCGTGGCCCGCGCCGGCCTCGATGAACAGGTCGGGTTGCTCCATGTAGAACAGTTCCCAGCCCCGCGCCGCTGCGGCCAGCAACAACGCCAGGGTGGTGTCCTTGTGGTAGTGAATCCCCGCGATGGGATCCATGATCACGCCAAGCCGTATGGTCATCGGCGGACTGCCTCCCCTTGCTGGTGATCCGGTGCCGGGCCCAAGTGAACTGTACTATCCTGAAACTTGGGTCATTTATCGAAAATAGTCGGGATAGTGGACCCTGTCTCCGGTCGCACCGCCGCAGGCCATCCTATGCGAAAACGCGACGGGGATCACGGGGCGAAACCGGTTCGCCGCCAAGGTCGGGTTGTGGGAAAATGCTGACGATCAATTCACGCTTGGCGCGCCGGTATGAACCGGATTCCGGGGCGCCACGGCCACAGCAAGGCATGAACGATGGACGATGACTTTTCACAGCTGAAGGTGATGGTGATTGACGACAGCAAGACCATTCGCCGAACCGCCGAGACGCTCCTGAAGAAGGCGGGTTGCGAGGTGATCACCGCGACCGACGGCTTTGACGCCCTGGCCAAGATCGCCGACAACCGTCCGGACATCATTTTCGTGGACATCATGATGCCGCGGCTGGACGGCTACCAGACCTGCGCGCTGATCAAGAACAACGCGGCCTTCAAGTCCACCCCGGTCATCATGCTGTCGAGCAAGGACGGGCTTTTCGACAAGGCCAAGGGTCGCATCGTGGGCTCGGACGAGTACCTGACCAAGCCGTTCAGCAAGGACGAGTTGCTGGGCGCGATTCGCGGCCAGATTAGTAAGGCTTCTGAGTAAGGCGGCGCGGTCCCGCACAGGTGGACCGGCCGGCAGAACACGTAACAGCGAACGGTAGTGAAAGCGCATACAACAACGAGGTTTTTCAGATGGCGCGTATCCTGGTAGTCGACGATTCGCCGACAGAGATCGCACAGTTTCGCAAGATCCTCGAGAAGCACGGGCACGAGGTCATCGAGGCCGACAACGGTTCGGACGGCGTCATTGTGGCGCGCGAGAAAGGCCCCGACCTGGTGCTCATGGACGTGGTCATGCCCGGCCTGAACGGGTTCCAGGCGACGCGGCAGCTCAGCAAGTCTCCGGAGACCAGCCACATCCCGGTCATCATCGTCACCGCCAAGGACCAGGAGACCGACCGCGTCTGGGGCAGTCGCCAGGGCGCCAAGGGATACCTGGTCAAGCCGGTCGACGAAAATGTCCTGCTCGATTCGATCAACAGCCTGCTCGCAAGCAAGGCCAACTGACGCGGGAAACGGACATGGCGAGCGCGGACCCCTTTCTCACGCTGCTCGATATCGCCCGGCGCAGCCGCGAGCACGCGCGCGGCCTGCCGAAGCGCGAGGAAGCCGAAGACGTCTGGAGTGGTGTCGGATTCCTCATTGGCGGCAAGCATTATGTCTCGCCGCTGGGTGAAGTCGGGGAAACCATGAAGATGCCGCGTTACACCCCGATTCCCCGGGTGCGGGGCTGGGTCATCGGCCTGGCCAACATCCGCGGGCGCCTGGTGCCGCTGCTGGACCTCGGCCAGTATCTCGTACGCCACAGCAGCCAGTTGTCCGGTCGCTGCCGGGTCATGATCATCGAGGAAGAGGAACTCACCTGCGGGTTCGTTGTGGATGCCGTACTCGGCATGCAGCGCCTGCCGGTCGGCGGGTTTTCCCGCCAGGTGCGTGATGTGCCCGAATCGATTTTCCGTTTCGTGCGTGGCGCGTACACGCGGGGTGACGAGGAGTGGACGGTGTTCAGCCTCGTGGAGCTCAACCGGGACGAGGCGTTCCGGGAAGTCGCCCTGGAGAGCAGTGTGGGAATCTAGGCGCCGGTCCACCCCAGCGGGGGTCGGGCGGCGGTCACTTGACTGGCGGAGAGCCGAACGATGAGTGAAGACAGTGTCAATGTATTTTCCGGTGCGCGGACCAGCCGGACCATCGTGGGCCTGCTGGCGGTGCTGGTTTTCGCCCTGATCGGCCTGATCGTGATCTCGGTGATCGTGAACCGGGAAAGCGGGTTCGACAAGGAGTACATCGGACACGCGGGCGAGTTACGGGTGCTGTCGCAGCGGATCGCGAAGAACGCGACCGAGGCGGCGGGCGGCACCGCGCGCGCCTATGCCCTGTTGCGCCAGGCCCGTGCCGAGTTCGATCGCCAGTGGAGCATCCTGCAGAACGGCAAGGTCGACACCGGCCTGCCGCCGGCGCCGTCTCACGTCCAGGCAGAGATGGAAGGCGTCAACAAGGTCTGGGTGCGGGTCGCGAAAAACACCGACGTGATCCTGAAGAGTGAAAAAACCGCCCTGTCCCTCTACCAGGTCGTGGCCGCGCTGTCCGAGACCCTGCCGCGGTTGCAGCAGAAGTACGACGAGGTGGTCGGCATACTGCTCGACAAGGGTGCGCCGGCGGACCAGATCGTGACCTCCCACGAGCAGGCCTCCCTGGCGGCGACCATGGTGCGCAGCCTGAACCGCGTGCTTTCCGGCGGATCCGACGCGGTCGAGGCGGCGAACACCTTCGGCAAGGAGCTGAAACTGTTCGACCGCAAGGTGAAGGCGATGCTGGAAGGGAACCGGTCCCTCGGTGTCAGCCGGGTGGCGATTCCGGAGGCGATCCTCAAGATCGCCGAGATCGACGAAATGCTGAGAACCATCAACCCCAGCGTCGAACGGGTGATCGAGTCCTCCGCGGAACTGGCCAGCGTGCGCGCGGCCGCCAACCAGATTTTCGCCGACTCGCAGTCCTTGCTGAACGCGGCCTCCGACCTGGTGGTGCGCTTCGACGCGCTGTCCGGGGAGCGGGTCATCTCGCCGGTGTTCGGGTACGCATGCGGTCTGCTCGCGGTCATATCCATCATCCTCATGGCCATGGTCCTGTACCGCGATACCAAGTACCGCATGCAGGAAACCGAGGCCAAGAACGAGCGCAACCAGAACGCCATCATGCGCCTGCTCGATGAACTCGCCGACCTGGCCCACGGCGACCTCACCGTGACCGCCACGGTGTCCGAGGACTTCACCGGGGCGATCGCCGACTCCATCAACTACGCCATCGACCAGCTGCGTACCCTGGTGTCCACGATCAACGCGACCGCGGTGCAGGTGTCCTCGGCGGCCCAGGAAACCCAGGCGACGGCCATGCACCTTGCCGAGGCCAGCGAGCACCAGGCCCAGGAGATTGCCGGCGCCTCGGCGGCCATCAACGAGATGGCGGTGTCGATCGACCAGGTCTCCTCCAATGCCCTCGAGTCCGCCTCGGTGGCGGAGCGCTCGGTGGCGATTGCCAAGAAAGGCAACGAGGTCGTGCGCAACACGATCAAGGGCATGGACAACATCCGCGACCAGATCCAGGAAACGTCCAAGCGGATCAAGCGTCTTGGCGAGAGTTCCCAGGAGATCGGCGACATCGTATCGCTGATCAACGACATCGCCGACCAGACCAACATTCTCGCCCTGAACGCCGCGATCCAGGCGTCGATGGCGGGCGAGGCGGGTCGCGGCTTCGCGGTGGTTGCCGACGAAGTGCAGCGCCTCGCGGAACGCTCCAGTGCCGCCACCAAGCAGATCGAGGCCCTGGTGAAGACGATTCAGAGCGACACCAACGAAGCCGTGATCTCCATGGAACAGACCACTTCCGAGGTGGTGCGTGGCGCGCGGCTGGCGCAGGACGCGGGTGTCGCGCTCGAGGAGATCGAGAACGTGTCGCGCAACCTGGCGGAACTGATCCAGAACATCTCCAACGCCGCGCGGCAGCAGGCCGCGTCCGCCGGCCACATCTCCAACACCATGAACGTGATCCAGGAGATCACCTCGCAGACCTCGGCCGGCACCAACGCGACGTCGAACTCGATCGGCAACCTCGCCGAACTCGCCAGCGAGATGCGCAAGTCCGTCGCCGGCTTCAAGCTGCCCGAGGTGCAGGCCTCGAACTGATGACCGGAACCGCGGGCTGCAGATGTCAGTGACCACGGGCGGAGGGCAGGCAGCCCCGCGCTGGTCTTTGGGCCAGGTCCCGGAAATGGACGACGTCCAGTTCCGGCAATGGGCCGCCCTCCTGGAGCGGCGTACCGGCATGCTGCTGTCCCCCGAGCGACGCAGCTTCCTGCAGACCGGCGTGGCCACGCGCATGCGGGAGCTGGATTTTTCTGACTACCAGGCCTACTTCGAACTGGTCTCGGACCGTCGGCGCGGCGCACTGGAGTGGATCACCCTGGTCGACCGCCTGACCATTCACGAGACGCGTTTCTTTCGCAATCCGGGCGCCTATGACGTGGTGACCGATTACCTCGACGAACGTCGCGACCGCTTTGGCGACGGCAGGCCATGCGACGCGTGGAGCGTCGGTTGTTCCTCCGGGGAGGAGCCGTATTCCCTTGCCATGGTGCTGCACGAATGCCTGGGCGATACCCCCAGGGCGGCGGGTTTCACGGTGACGGGCACCGATATCAGCCTGCCCATTCTCGGCCAGGCGCGGCAGGGTATTTACACGGCCCGCAAGGTCGAGCAGGTGGATGCCGTGCGGCGGCGGAAATTCTTCATTGATATCGGTGAACGGTGCTACCAGGTGGTGCCGGAGCTGCGGAAACGCGTTTGTTTCGCCCAGGTCAACGTGCTGGAACTGGACCGCGCGCCGATCCAGGGATTGCAGATTATTTTCTGTCACAACCTGCTGATCTACTTCCGGCGCTGGCTGCGCCGCGAGATTCTCAACCAGCTGACCGCGAAGCTCAATCGCGGCGGGCTGCTGGTGATTGGTGCGGGTGACGCGACGGGATGGAAACACGACGACCTCGAGGCGCTACCGGAGCGTAGCGTGCAGGCGTACGTCAAGGCGGGCGGAGAGGACTGAGGGCGGCATGGCAACGGACAGCGACCGGGATTACACCGCCCTAGAGTGGGTGCGCGGCGAACTCGAGGAAACATTGCGCGCGGCGCGCCAGGCGCTCGAGGAATTTTCCGAGCAGCCCGATGACGCGTCGCGGCTGCGCTTCTGCCAGACCTACCTGCACCAGGTCAACGGCACCCTGCAGATGCTGGACTTCAGGGCGGCGACCCTGCTGTGCGGCGAGATGGAGGCGCTCACCCAGGCCATGCAGGAGGGCGCGGCGCGGGACATCGCCGAGGCCCAGGAAGTGCTCATGCGAGGCCTCCTGCAATTGCCCATACACCTCGACCAGGTCAAGGAGGGACTGACCGATTCGCCGCGCACCTTGTTGCCGCTGATTAACGAACTGCGTCGTGCGCGCGGCGCCAACCCGGTATCGGAAGGGGATTATTTCAGCGTTGACTGGAGCCGCCCGGTGGTGCGCCCCGGGGTCCAGCCCGGCGCTGAACTGCCGGCCGATTTTGCCGACCTTGCGCGCAAGGTGCGGCGCCTGTTCCAGGCCGACCTTGCCGGGGTGATGCGCGGCGAGAAGCGTGCGGCCCATCTTGGACGCATGTTCAAAGCGATGCAGCAGATGGACCGAATCTGCGCCCGCTGCGCACCGATGCACGTGTTCTGGGTGGCGGCGGCGCTGATCCAGGCGCTGATCGATGGCGAGATCGAGTTCAATGCCGACGTGCTGACCCTGTTGCGACGCGTCGATGGAGAGCTGAAGCAACTGGGGGATGATCCCGAAACCGTTTCCAGGGACAGCGAGGAACGGCGCCAGTTGATCGGCAAGATGTTGTTCTACCTGGTCCAGGCCGGCTCCGGTGGCGACCTTGCCGCAGAGGTGCTGCGCGCCTTTCGTCTTGATGCCGAGTCGCAGGCGGCAGGTGCCGGCAGCGATCGCGAGGCCGTGGCTTCCGTGGTGAAAGCGTTGACGGAGGACCTGGCCGGAATCAAGGACCGGTTGGATCTTTACGTCCGGGCCGAACAGCGTGACCCGGAAGGCGTGGTCGAGATCCGGGACCGCATGCGCCAGGTGCTGGATACCATGTCCCTGCTGCGTGCGGACCAGGCCCGCGGGGTGTTGGAGAGCGAGGTTGCGGCGCTGGATGCGACCATCGAGGGCGGGAATCCGCCGGAAGACCAGCAGTTGATGGATGTCGCCGGCGCACTGCTCTACGTGGAATCTGCCCTGGCCGCCCTGTCCGGCGTGCGCAGTTCGGATTCGACTGCGCCCACGGTGGAAACGGCGCGTCCGCAGAACATCGGCGAGGTCCGCGATGCGGTGGTGCGCGAGGCGCGGAACGGCATCGAGCACGCCAAGGACAGCATCATCCAGTTCACGGCTTCGCAGTTCGACCCGGAAAAGCTCGCGGATGTGCCGGAAGTCCTTTCTGGCGTGCGCGGCGGCATGTCGATGATCGACATGGACCGGGCGGGCGCGGTACTCGACGGCTGTGTGCGGTATATCCGGGAGCAACTGCTGACCGGGAAGGAAACGCCCGACTGGCAGATCATGGACACCTTCGCCGACGCCCTGACCAGCGTCGAATATTACCTGGAACGCGTGCAGGACAATCCCGCCGGCCGTAACGAGGTCATCCTCGACATCGCTGAACAAAGCCTGGAGAAACTCGGTTACCCGGTGAGCGGCGTGACCGAGGCCCCAGCGGAGGACACCGGGTCCGCGATTGCGGCTCCGGAGAGCGCCCCGGAACTTGAAACGGCCGTGGCGCCGGTCGAGCCTGTTTCCGAAGCCGAAGCCGAAGCCGAAGCCGAAGCCGAAGCCGAAGCCGAAGCCGAAGCCGAAGCCGAAGCCGAAGCCGAAGCCGAAGCCGAAGCCGAAGCCGAAGCCGAAGCC
>JBFGWM010000058.1:0-12969 GCA_041588495.1 Pseudomonadales bacterium
CCCGAGGACATCGGCATCGATCTGCTCGTGGAGCGGTTGCGGCAGGGCAGTGTCCGCGAGGTGATCCTCGCCACCGGCACCACCGTCGAGGGTGAGGCCACGGCGCATTACATCGCCGAGCAGGTTCGTGCGCTGGGCATCGGCATCTCGCGCATCGCCCACGGTGTACCCCTTGGCGGCGAACTCGAGTACGTCGACGGCGGCACCCTGGCCCACGCCATCGCGGGTCGCCGCGCGCTCTGATTTTCCGCCTTCACGGTTGAGCCCGCGGGCACTTTCCCGGATGATGGCGGCGTGTCCTGAACCGCCGGTTTGCGTGCATGACCGAATACCAGAAATACTTCGAGGAAAGCCACGACATCCTGCGTCGCGCCCTGCGCCGCTTCCTGGATGCCGAGGTCACACCCCATATCCAGGAGTGGGAGGAGGCCGAGAGCTTCCCGCGCGAGATCTACCTGCGCGCCGGTGAAGAGGGCCTGCTCGGCATTGGCTACCCGGAAGAGTACGGCGGCACGCCCGGCGATGGATTCCACAAGGTGGTCGCCACCGAGGAGATCATGCGCTGCGGGTCGGGCGGCTTTGCCGCGAGCCTGGGATCCCTGGATATCGGTCTGCCCCCGGTGGTGCGTTTCGGCAGCCCGGAACTGCGCGAACGCGTCGTGCCGCCGGTACTTCGCGGGGAGAAAATCTCCTGCCTGGCGATCACCGAGCCGGGGGGCGGATCCGATGTCGCGGGGCTGCGCACCCGTGCGGTACGCGACGGTGACCACTACGTGGTCAACGGTTGCAAGACCTTTATCACCAGCGGGCATCGCGCCGATTTCTATACCGTTGCGGTGCGCACCGGCGGCGAGGGCTTTGGCGGAATCAGCCTGCTGCTGATCGAGCGCGGTACGCCCGGATTCAGTACCGGGAAACCCATGAAGAAAATGGGCTGGCGCTGCTCCGACACCGCAGAACTGTTCTTTGATGACTGCCGGGTGCCGGTGGCCAACCTGGTGGGCCAGGAGAATGGCGGCTTCGCCGTGATCATGTCCAATTTCCAGTTTGAGCGCCTGATGCTGGCATTGATGGCCAACATGACCGCCCAGCTCGCGTTCGAGGAGGCCCTCCGCTACGTGCACGAGCGCGAGGCGTTCGGACGCAAGCTGGAGCGCTTCCAGGTGATCCGCCACAAGCTGGCGGAAATGGCCACCCGGATCGAGGCCAGCCGCGAGTTCACCTACCGGGTCGCGGCGCGCATTCACGCGGGCGAAAACGTCATCAAGGAGGTCTCGATGGCCAAGAACGTGGCCACCGACACCAGCGACATGGTCACCGACGAGGCCGTGCAGATTCTTGGCGGCATGGGCTACATGCGCGAGTCCCTGGTGGAACGCCTGTACCGGGACAGCCGGATTCTCTCTATTGGCGGTGGCACCCACGAGATCATGAACGAAATCATCTGCAAGCAGATCGGGCTGTGAACAGGCCTGGAATCCTGCGCGGAGCCGGCCGATGGATGCCCGCGTGAGCGCCCGCGAATTGCCGGCCGCGCGCTTCGTGGTGGATGACGACCGCTTCGCCTCCGCATGCGGGAGCCTGGCCGGAAACGCCGTCGTGGGGCTGGATACCGAGTTCGAGCGGACCCGCACCTACTATGCGAAGTTCGCCCTGCTGCAGGCGGCCGGCGGCGAAGACATCGTGCTGGCCGACGCGCTTGCGGTCAGCGACTGGACCCCGCTGGCGGAACTCCTCACCAACACCGCGGTGACCAAGGTCATGCACGGCTGCGAGGAGGACCTGGAAGTGCTGGGGCGGGCCACCGGGCAGTATCCGCTCGCCTTGTTCGACACCCAGGTGGCGGCGGGCTTCGCGGGCCTGGATTTCGGCATGGGTTACATGCGCCTGGTCTCGCAGTTGCTCGGTATCGATCTCCCCAAGGAGTCCCAGCGTTCGGACTGGATGCAACGGCCGTTGTCGCCACTGCAGCTCGAATATGCGGCCGCCGATGCCGCGTGGCTGCCGGACCTCCACGGGATTCTCGTGGAAAAACTGGCTGCCCGCGGGATGCTCGAATGGTGCACGCAGGAATGCGGGGAAATTGTCGCCCGTCGTCGCCTCCAGGACGCGGACGGTTACGATTTCCGGCGTATCCAGTATGTTTCGCGCCTTGACCGGCGTGGCCTGGCGGTGGCCCGCGCCCTGTGCGGCTGGCGCGAGGCGCGGGCGCGTGAACGTGACCGCCCGCGCGGCTGGATCATGGATGACGCGCTGCTGGTCGACCTCGCCGAACGCCGGCCTGCTGACGCTGCTGCCCTGGAGGGTATCGGCGGCATGCCGCCGAAGCTGGTGAGCCACTGTGGCGCGGAACTTGTGGAAATGATCGCGAATGCCTCGTCACTGCCGGAGCCCGAGTGTCCCACGGCACACACACCGCCACCGGTCGCCGAGGGCAAGGCGTGGATGAAGCGCCTCAAGGCGATCGTGCGCGATGCGGCCGAGCGTCACCAGCTGCCGCCGGCGTTGCTGGCCGGCCAGCGCATCCTGAAGGGGCTCATGGTGCAGGCCTGGCCCGAGGGCCAGGCGGAACTGCCACCCGTGCTTGCGGGCTGGCGTCGGACCGTGATCGGCGACGCGCTGCTCGACGCGCTGCGCGAACTTGCCAGCGACAGGGGGAGCGCGCGGTGAAACTGTTCTGCTCGGTGTATCGGAGCGGCCGCAACGAGGACACCTACCTGTACGTGGAGCGTGGTACGGACCTCGACAGCCTCCCGGAGGCATTGCGTAAGCGCTTCGGCGAGGCCGTCCACGTCATGGACCTGGTACTCACCCCGCAGCGCAAGCTGGCCCGGGCCGATGCCGCCGAGGTCATCGAGCAGATTGGCAGCGCCGGATTCTACCTGCAGATGCCGCCACGCCCGGAACTGTGGGACTCCGCGTCGCGCTGAGGAGGCTCCCCCCGGCCCCGCGAGCGGGCATGGAGATTTCCGCGCGCCCAAGCGGCTAATATACTGTTGAGTCTCCCCGGGAATCGGAGTCGTCGTGTTCACTGAACTGGGTTACGTGCTTGGCTGGCTGGTCTACCTGTCCGCGGCCCTCGGCTGCTGCATGGTGTGGTGGCGCATTACCCGCCACGTTGGCTGGTACGAATTGCGCCAGGTCCTGCGCCTGGTCTGCTTCACGGTGCTGTTCACGCCGTGGTTCAGTGATCCCGATCGCGAGCCCGAGGTTTTCCGTGACCAGGTGGAGACCCGGATCACACTGGGCGCGGTGGCCGGCGAGGCGCAAACGGTTCAGGAGGAGGTCGACGAGGGCCTGCCGCCGATGGCCCCCGCTTACGTGGTCGCGGCATTCGATTACCTGTCCGGTGGCATGGAGGCGGCCCGCCGCGGCTTGCGCCCCATCGTGATCCTGAGCATCGCCGGGTTCGTCCTGCTGCTGCCCGCCTTCCTGGTGCGGCGCCTGCACGGGCCTGTCCCGGAGCCGGGGCATGGCTGAATGCATCTTCTGTGCGATTGTCGCGGGCAATGCGCCCTGCGCGATGGTGTATGAAGATGAACTGTGCATGGCCTTCATGGATCGTTTTCCCTGGCGGCCGGGACACACGCTGATCATCTCCCGGGCGCACGCCCAACATCTCAACGAGTTGCCGGCGCCCACCCGCGACCGGATTTTCCAGATTGCCTCGCGGGTGCGTGGCGCGCTCCCCGCAACCGGGATCGGCTGCGACGCCGCGAACATCTTCCTGAATGACGGCAAGGCGGCGAACCAGCACGTGCCCCACGTTCACGTGCACGTCCTGCCCCGCGTGCGCGGTGATTCCCTGCGCATGGCCGGGACCCTGCTGACCCGGGTGGGAAATTATTTTGGCGGCGGCCCCGCGCTGGACCGGCTGCAGGACCAGGCGGCCCGCATTCGCAGCGCCATGGCGGGTGGAAGTCGCGATCATGTGTGAACTGCTTGGCATGAGCGCCAACGTACCGACTGACATCTGTTTCAGCTTCACCGGCCTGATGCAGCGTGGCGGCGGCACCGGTCCGCACCGGGACGGCTGGGGCATCACGTTCTACCAGGGCAAGGGCATGCGCGAGTTTCGGGACCCCGCACCCAGCGTCGAGTCGGAGATCGCACGCCTGGTGCAGAAGTACCCGATCAAGAGCGACATCGTCATCGGCCACATTCGCCAGGCCAATTCGGGGCGCGTTTGCCTGGAGAACACCCACCCGTTCACCCGCGAACTCTGGGGCCGTTACTGGTCCTATGCCCACAACGGCCAGCTGCGCGGCGCCAAGCGCAGGCTGGAGCTTTCCTCTTACCGGCCGGTGGGAACCACGGACAGCGAGCACGCGTTCTGCTGGCTGATGGCGCGCATCCGGGACGAGTTTCCGAACCCGCCGCGCAATCCGGGGAAACTGTGGCGCCGCATGCGCCACTGGTGCGATGAACTCCGTCAGTTCGGGGTCTTCAACCTGCTGCTTACCGATTCCCGTTACCTGTATGCCTACTGCAGCACCAAGCTGTGCTGGATCACGCGGCGCGCCCCGTTCGGCGAGGCGCGGCTCAGCGATGCCGACCTGGCGGTGGACTTCTGCACCGAGACCACGCCGACCGACGTGGTCTCGGTCGCCGCGACCGAGCCGCTGACCGCCAACGAGGACTGGAACCGCATGCAGGCGGGCCAGCTGTGCGTGTTTCGAGGAGGAGTTGCGCACCATGTCTGATGACGGAACGCCTCTGCCTCCGCGCGAACCCTGGTGGGGAAATTTCGATTTCGTGGAGGGCAGGATGCGCACCTGGGATGTGGGGCCGGTGCGCCTGCGGGTTTTCTCCGAGCGCCACGAGTGGCGCTTCGCCTGGGAGTGTGGTGGCGACCCGCTGGCCAGTGGAATGGCGGTCAGCGACAACCTGGCCCCGGAAGACCCCACGGAGTGCGCCTCGCAGATTCGCTTTGCCTGTGATCCCGGTGATCGCAGGCTGGAGGTGCGGCCCCGCCTAGGCGACCGGCCGTTCGTGACCAAGCCCGAGGTGCCGCTGCAGGTGCCGACCGGGGGGCAGGCGACGCTCTTTATCACCACCCCGGTATGGGTCGGCCTCTGCCTGCAACCCGGGGCGGCGGTCAGCCACGAGTTTCCGTCCTACCGTCCCCCCGACACCTGGTTCGGGCGTGACAACGTCGAGGGTGAACTGTGCTACGCGAGTCGTACCTGGGCGAAACTTTCCGCCGAGAATTTCGGTTACTGGCCGCACCGTGCGCTGACCTCGGTGGTGATCCGTAACCGGTCCAGCGCCTCGCTGGTGCTGGACCGCATCAAGCTGCCGGTGCCCAACCTGACGCTGTACGTGGACAACGAGGGGTACCTGCGCACCAGTGGCCTGATGCTGAAAAAGGATGACGAGCACGATCTCGCCCAGGCGCGGCTCCTTGAGCGGGGTTCGGCCGAAGCCTCCTGGCAGGTCGTGAGTCCGCCTCGGGTGGAATTGCGCAATCGCTGGGTCAACGCATTTTCGGGCATGTTCGGGTAAACCCTATGGAAGCAATCGGCGAAATGGGCGCGCTGTTTGGCGCCGAGCAAATGCGGGCGCTGATGCGCGCGGTGGTCATGCTGGGCGTCGGCATCCTCATCATCCGCGTGGTGATGCTGCTGCTGCGCCGCTTCGGCAAGGACAACCTGCCACCGCAGCACTACATGCTTGTCAGTCGGGTCACCTATTACGCGCTGGTCCTGCTGGTCGGTTTCTCGGTGCTTCACCAGTTCGGCTTCAAGGTCAGCGTCCTGCTCGGCGCCGCGGGCATTCTCACCGTCGCCATCGGTTTTGCATCCCAGACCTCCGCGTCCAACCTGATCAGCGGCCTGTTCCTGATCGCCGAGCGGCCCTTCGTGGTCGGCAACTTCATCCGCGTCGGGGAGGTCGTCGGCGAGGTATTGTCGGTGGACCTGCTCTCGGTGAAGCTGCGCACGCCGGACAATCTCTATGTCCGCGTTCCGAACGAAACCCTGATCAAGTCGAACATCGTCAACCTGTCTCATTTTCCGATCCGCCGCCTCGACCTGCTGCTGGACATCGCCTACAAGGAAGACCTCGGGAGGGTCTACGACGCACTGGTTGCCGCAGCGGAGTCGAACCACCGCTGCCTGGTGGACCCGGCGCCGCAGATGATCTTCCAGGGATTCGGCGACTCCTCGCTCAAGGTGCAGTTCTCCGTGTGGGCAGCGCGCGAAAACTTCCTGGAGATGCGCAACACGCTGCCGCAGCAGATTCGCACCCGTTTCGCCGAGGACGACATCGAGATTCCATACCCGCGCAGGACCCTCACCGGTTCGGAAACCGAACCGCCGCTGCGGATACAGCTGGTTTCCGAAAAGCCCGCCGGGTCCTGATGGCGGGGCACCCGTCTTGAGTGCCGGTCCCCTGCTGCCGCGCATCCGCCAGGTGTTTCGTGGCGCGCGGCTGCCGATCCTGTGCGGATTGCTGCTCACCGCGTTGCTGGTGCGCGTGCAGATGGCGCCGGGCAGCGCGGCCGGGGAACTCATCGAGCGCATCGACTACCTCGTCTACGACTTTCGCTTCGAACTGCTGCCGCCGGTGGCCGGCAGTCGCGATCACCGCATCGTCATTGTCGATATCGACGAGAAGAGCCTGGCGGCGGAGGGGCGCTGGCCCTGGAGCCGGTTCCGCCTGGCGCAACTGGTGGAGCAACTCGCCGACAACGGCGTGGTCGTGGTGGGGTTCGACGTGGTGCTCTCCGAGCCCGAGCGCAACATGGCCGCGCGCATGATTGAGCGGCTCGCCCGGGAGGGACGTTATCCGGACCTGCGCGAGTCGCTTGCCGGCCTGCGCGCCGACTTCGATGCCGACGCGGCGTTTGCCGCACGCCTGGACGCCACCGACGTGGTGCTTGCCTGGTACCTGCATTCGGATCAGCCGGTCAGGACGGGGCGGCTGCCGGAGCCGCTGATGGAACTCGAGGTCGAGCGGGTGGGGCGCATCTCGCTGCCGGACACGCGCGGCTACACCACCGCGCTGCCCTTGTTCCAGTCGCGCGCTGCGGGGGTCGGGTTCGTGTCCATCGATCCCGACAAGGACGGGGCCATCCGTCGCTCGCCGCTGGTGATGCGGCACGGGACCGGCGTCCACGCCTCGTTTCCCCTGGCCCTGGCGCGGGCCTACCTGGTGCTCGACGAGACCCCGGTGCGCATCCAGCGCACGGCTGCGGTTGATCTCGTTTCCGGGGTCACCGTGACCGACCGGCCGCTGCGCACCGATGCGCTCGGCCGGGTCATCGTGCCGTTCCAGGGCGGGCGCGGGAGTTTCCCCTATTACTCGGCGACCGACGTGCTCAACGGTCGCGTCGATCCCGACGAACTGTTCAACAGCGTTGCCCTGGTGGGCACCTCCGCGGTCGGCCTGGCGGACCTGCGTGCCACTCCGCTGGACAAGAACTTTCCCGGCGTGGAGGTCCACGCGGCGATTCTGGACGGCATCCTCAACAGCGGGTTTCCCTATCGTCCCGACTGGGAGCAGGGTGCGACCCTGGCCCTGCTCGCGGTCAGCGGGGTGCTGGCTGCGGTGGCGTTCCCGTTGCTCGGCGCCGGGTTGCTGACGCTGACCGGGTTGTTCCTGTTGTGCGCGGTGGTGGCGTCCAATTTCTGGTTCTGGGCGGGTCACGGGCTGGACCTGCCCCTCGCGGCCCAGGTGCTGCTGGTGGTGGGGGTGATGGTGCTCAACCTGGTGTTCGGCTTCCTGCGCGAAAGCATGCGCCGGCGGACGCTGAAGTCGATGTTCGACCAGTACGTCCCGCCACAACACATCGACTCCCTGTTGCGCCGCCGCAGCGAGGGTGGCCTCGACGAGGGCGAGACCCGCAACATGACCGTGCTGTTCGCCGACGTGCAGGGTTTCACCGCGATCAGCGAGGATCTTGATGCGGCGCGCATCAAGGAGCTCCTCAACTGTTACCTGACCCCGGTGACCCGGGTGATCTTTGACCATCGCGGAACCATCGACAAGTACGTCGGCGATCTCGTGGTGGCATTCTGGGGCGCACCGCTCGACAACCCGGGGCATGCCGCCGACGGGGTCGCGGCGGGGCTGGAGATGCTGCGCGTGGTGGACGAACTGCAGGACGAACTGATGGCGCGCCGGCTGCCGCGCATTCCCGTGGGCATCGGCATCAACAGCGGCGAGATGAACGTCGGCGACATGGGTTCGGTCTACCGGCGCGCGTACACGGTGCTGGGCGACGCGGTGAACCTGGCCTCGCGTATCGAGAACCTGACGCGCACATACGGGGTGCCGCTGATCGTGGGCGAGCAGACGCGCAATGCGGCGCCCCAGTTCGAGTACCGCCTGCTGGATCGTATCCGGGTGGTCGGCAAGATTCGTCCGACCTCGATCTACCAGCCCCTGGGGCGGGTGGAAGAGGTCAGCGCGGCAACCCTGCAGCGTGCGCGGCGTTTCGAGGAGGGGCTGTCCTGTTATTTCGACCGCCAGTGGGAGCGGGCAGAGCGTATTTTTCGCGAGATCGGGGAAAGCGCGTTTGATGGTGAGCTGGTCCAGGTGTTCCTGGACAGGATCGCCAGGTTCCGTGCCGACGGGCTGCCTGAGCGTTGGGATGGTTCCTACCGGCTGGAGCGGAAGTAGCGGTTTACCCGGGCGTCAGGGGTTGGACAGCGGCGGCAGTTCGATGCCCTCCAGGGCCCCGCCGATGCCGCCACCGATTCCGCCTAGCGCCTCGCCGGTGCCGTCGAGCGCGTCGACGGCAATGCCCTCGGTGAGGTCCACCGTGCGTTCGATGAAGCCCGAATCCTGTTCGCCGCCCGTGCCGCTACCGTCCGGGTCGCTCGCCGGGTCCGGCGTGATCGCGTCGGCCCGGGCGAAGTCGGTGCCGAACGCGGCCAGGTTGTCGAGGTCGTTGGTGCCCTGCGGCGCGGCGCCGGGCTTGACCACTGCGCCCTGGAATTCGTAGTCCGGACCCACCGTGATCGATCCGAGTTCATTCGCGACCTCGACCGCGCCGCGCCAGACGTAGGTGGAGAGCGAATCCTGGCTGCGCGGAACGCCGGCGTAGTAGTAGGTGCCGCGAATACTCAGACTGGCGAGGGGTGTTTCCACCCGGTATCCGTTCGGGTTGCTCTTGCTGATCGCCCCGGTGAGGTTGCGGAAGCCGCCGCTCACCAGGCGGATGACGAAGGCGTCCGGACGTCCGGCCGGATCCTTCCAGGAATACTCGCGAATCTGCAGTTGCGAGTCCTGGTCCAGCGACACGATGGAACCGTCGACGAAGCGCATCCCGATGCGGCTGTCCTGGCCGGTACGCACCAGGTCCCCGGCCAGTACCAGGTCCTTCCGCTGCAGCGCACGGACCTGTTCCGCGTTCACTGCCTCGGCCTGGTTGCGACTGACGATGACGGTGCCCGCATGCTCATCCGCCGCGACGGCGGTTTCGAATGCGGCGAGGCATGCCAGTGCGGCAAGCGCGAAATTTTTCCAGCTTGGACGGCTCATCATCCGTACACCATAACATGACCGATTGGTCATCCACACTGTACCTTAGACCGATGGCCAGTCTCCGTGTTCGTCCATCGCGAGCCGGCCACGGCGTGGGAACCGCGTTACTGCACGTTCTCCTTTTCCGAGAACATGCCCTCGAACAAGGCGCCCGAGAGGTATCTTTCGCCGGAGTCGGGAAGCACCACGACGATGTTTTTTCCGGCGTTCTCCGGCCGCTCCGCGACACGCAGGGCTACCGCGAGCGCGGCCCCGCAGGAAATGCCGGCGAGGATGCCTTCCTCGCGCATGAGCCGGCGCGCCATGGCGATCGCCTCGTCGTTGCCGACCTGCTCGACCTGGTCGACCATGTCGAGGTCGAGGTTCTTCGGCACGAAGCCCGCGCCGATGCCCTGGATCTTGTGGGGGGAGGGTGTCAGCGCCTCGCCGTTCAGGGTCTGGGTGATGACCGGCGACGCCTCCGGTTCGACGGCGATCGAGGTGATCGCCTTGCCCTGGGTGTTCTTGATGTAGCGGGACACCCCGGTGATGGTGCCGCCGGTGCCCACGCCGCAAACGAGGATGTCGATCGCGCCGTCCGTGTCCTCCCAGATCTCCGGTCCGGTGGTCTGCTCGTGAATCGCCGGGTTGGCCGGGTTTTCGAACTGCTGCGGCATGAAATAACGGTCCGGTTCAGCGGCCTTCATTTCCTGGGCCTTTGCGATCGCGCCCGGCATGCCCTTGGCGCCCTCGGTGAGGACGATGTCGGCCCCGAAGGCCTTCATGACCTTGCGTCGCTCGAGGGTCATGGTGCTGGGCATGGTCAGGGTGCAGGGATAACCGCGCGAGGCCGCCACGAAGGCGAGCGCGATCCCGGTGTTGCCGCTGGTGGGCTCGAGGATGGTCATGCCGGGTTTCAGGGAACCGTCTTTCTCCGCGGCCCAGATCATGCTGGCCCCGATCCGGCACTTCACCGAGTTCGCCGGGTTGCGGGACTCGAGCTTGGCGAACACCGGCGCGTCGGTGAGCCGGGCGAGGCGTACGAGCGGGGTGCCGCCGATGGAAAGGGAGTTGTCCTCGAAAACTTTCATGGCCGGATCCTGTCGGAAAAATAAGGGTGAGCGGATTGTCACAAGCGAGCCTAAAGCCTGCGTTCTGCCTTGTCCACAGGCTTCCGGAGGCGTTTGCCCGGTCCGCGAAAGCTGGTTAGAGTGGCGGAATCGGAAGTCACCTGCCGCGAGGTCAACGCATGAAGTTCCAGGGCACCGACCAGTACATTGCAACCCGCGACCTGCAAATGGCCGTGGAGGCCGCACTGACCCTGCAGCGCCCGCTGCTGGTCAAGGGCGAACCGGGCACCGGCAAGACGATGCTTGCGGAGGAGGTTGCCGGTTCACTCGGAATGCCGCTGATCCAGTGGCACATCAAGTCCACCACCAAGGCCCACCAGGGGCTCTACGAGTACGACGCCGTGTCGCGCTTGCGCGACTCGCAGCTGGGCGAGGAAAAGGTGCATGATGTCGCCAACTACATCATTCGCGGCAAGCTCTGGGAGGCCTTCGATGCCGACGAGCAGGTGGTGCTGCTGATCGACGAGATCGACAAGGCTGACATCGAGTTTCCCAATGACCTGCTGCAGGAACTCGACCGCATGGAGTTCTACGTCTACGAGACCAACGAGACGGTTCGCGCCCGGCATCGCCCGCTGGTCATCATCACCAGCAACAATGAAAAGGAACTGCCCGACGCCTTCCTGCGCCGCTGCTTCTTCCATTACATCTCGTTCCCGGAGCGGGAAACCATGGAGCAGATCGTCGACGTGCATTTTCCGGAGATCAAGAAGCAACTGGTCGCTGACGCGCTGGACATGTTCTTCGACGTGCGCAAGGTGCCGGGCCTGAAGAAGAAGCCGTCGACGTCGGAGCTCATCGACTGGCTCAAGCTGTTGCTGGCCGACGACATCCCCGAGGACATCCTGCAGAACCACGATCCCTCGAAGGCGATTCCACCGCTGTACGGCGCCCTGCTCAAGAACGAGCAGGACGTGCACCTGCTGGAGAAACTCGCCTTCATGTCGCGCCGGGAAAGCCTGCGCTAGCGGGGGGATTGCGATCCATGCTGATCGGATTCTTCCTGCACCTTCGCGAGGCCGGCCTGCCGGTCAGTATCCGCGAATTTCTCGATCTCCTCGCGGCCCTGCGCGAGCGCGTGGCGTTCGCCAGTCTCGAGGACTTCTACTTCCTCTCCAGGGCCTGCCTGGTGAAGGAGGAGAAATACTTCGACCGCTTCGACCGTGCGTTCGGCGCCTACTTCGAGGGCCTCGAGATGCTCGACGAGGTGCTTGCCGCGGCGATCCCCGAGGACTGGCTGCGCAAGCAGTTCGAGGAGAACCTGACCGACGAGGAAAAGGCCCGCATCGAGGCCCTGGGCGGTCTCGACAAGCTCATGGAGGAATTCCGCAAGCGCCTCGAGGAACAGCGCGAGCGGCACGAGGGCGGCAACCGCTGGATCGGCACCGGCGGCACCTCGCCGTTCGGCGCCTACGGCTACAACCCGGAGGGCATCCGGCTCGGCCAGGAGGGCGGCCGCAACCGCAGCGCGGTCAAGGTCTGGGACCGTCGCCAGTACCAGAATCTCGACGACAGCGTGGAGCTGGGTACCCGCAACATCAAGGTCGCACTGCGCCGCCTGCGCCGGTTCGCGCGCACCGGGGCGCAGGAGGAACTGGACCTCGACGACACCATCTCGTCGACCGCGCGCAATGCCGGGCTGCTCGACATCCGCATGGTGCCCGAGCGCCACAACGCGGTGAAGGTCCTGCTGTTCCTCGATATCGGAGGCTCCATGGACCCCCACGTGCGCGTCTGTGAGGAGTTGTTCTCCGCCGCGCGCAGCGAGTTCAAGCACCTCGAGTATTTCTACTTCCACAACTTCATCTACGAGTCGGTGTGGAAGGACAACCTGCGCCGCCACGAGCAGCGCGCCACCACCTTCGAACTGCTGCACAAGTATCCGAAGGACTACAAGGTCGTGTTCGTCGGTGACGCTTCCATGGCGCCCTACGAGATCACCCATCCGGGCGGCAGCGTGGAGCACTACAACGAGGAGGCGGGCGCCACCTGGATGCAACGCCTTGCCGACCGCTGGGACAAGCTGATCTGGCTGAACCCCACCCCGGAGAAATACTGGGACTACACGCCCTCCATCGAGATCACCCGCCAGCTGGTGGGCGGCAACATGTTCCCGCTGACCCTGCGCGGGATCGAGGACGGGATTCGTTTCCTGTCTCGCTGAATCGTTTCGTCTATTATTTAATCAGCGTCTTTTTCAAGAAAAACTGAAACAAAGCATTAAATCAATGCTATAACTGGATGTAGCTACGCCAGTTTTTTAGAACTCACATGGCAGAAGTCGAGCTCAGTTGGGACCGCTTCAAGTCCGCTGTCGCCGAGTTGCGGGCAGAGGGAAGGAAGCCCGGGCTGGAAGCACTGATGGACC
>JBFGWM010000059.1:0-12716 GCA_041588495.1 Pseudomonadales bacterium
AACGTCCGGCTTGTATGCTGAAGCGCACCGGGCCGGTCGCGCCGAGGGCCACCACCGCGTCGCTCAGGGCTTCGCCATTGGCGTAGAGGAAGCAGCGCTCGAGCTGGCTGTCGTCGGCGGCGAAGCCGCCCATGACCGGAAAGTCGGCCTCTTCGCCGATGACTTTCTCAATCGCCGAGGCATCCGCGCGGAAGTCGGAGAACAGGACCACGAAGGCTGGCTTGTCGGGGCCCAGTGCGTTCTTCACGTCCTCCAGCACCTTGCGGGTGGCGGCAGCGGGGTCGGCGCCGCCCCCGCTGGCGTGGGCGACGTGCCAGCGGACCTCGCCGCCCGAGTTGAGGCCGAGGGCGGCGGCGCCGTTTTCGCTCGCGCCCGAGGTCTCGTAGTAGCCGTCGCCACTGTTGCCGATGATCAGGACGTCCTCGTTGTCGACGCCTTCAGCGATGCCTTCCAGCAGTTCGGGAGAGCCCTCGTACTGGACGGTGGAGAACAGGAACACCACTTCGGGATGCATGTCCTCGAGTGCGCTGCCCAGTTCCAGGCCCGCGCGGTACGGGTCGGCAGCGTTGGTCGCCGCGGAAACGGCCTGCATGGGGGTGCTCCTCCGAGTGGGAAAAAATAGGGTGTGTATGTATAAAAAATATACTCCACGCGGCCGACTCAGACCGACTGGTCGTTCATTTCTGTCGGAGGCGGTCACCGGGGTCAGGCGATGTAGCGGATTCCGTGTTGCCGCGGATGGCGGCGTAACGGCCGCTCAGGACTTCTTGCTTTCGGCGGCGGCATCGCGGGCCTGCAGCACCTGCGCATAGCGCTCGTGGCGACGGTGCATCTTTTTCAACTGCGCTTCCAGTTGCTCGCGCTCGTGGCCTTTCTGGGCATCGCGGATGACCTTCTCGAGGTCGCGGATCTCCTTGGCCAGTTCGTCCACCTGGCCGCGCAACTGCTCGGTGGAGGCTGCCTCCTCGGCCTTGTCGAAGACCAGGTTTTCCGGCGCCGGGGCCCCGTTTTCCGCCTCGGGTTCGGTCTTGCGCGGCACCGGCGGGATGAACTGCCGGTCCGGGTCGAAGGCGCGGGTGTTCATGAAGTTGGGCGACACGATCTCGATGCCGGCGGCGTGGAGATGATCGAGGATCAGCGCGCGCAGGCGGGAGCGCGCACTGAGCAACTGGGTGGGCTCCGGGAGCATGCCGGCGGCACGGTAGCTGATGGAGAAGTCGCCCAGCTCGATGATCTGCACGAAGCCGTCCTGCAGCCCGGCTTCCACGGTGGCCTCGAGCAGGAGCGGTTCCACTGCGTGGCGCGGCACGTCGTAGCCCAGGGACAGGCTGGCCGACACGATGGTGCCCTCGGCATGCACCACCTTCACCGGGTTGGTGACCACGAACAGGTTGGGGAGGGTGGTCAGGTCGCGGTCCTCGGTCTGGATTTCGACGTGGAGCAGGCCGCGGTCCGAGACGCGCCCGAAGTGCTCTCCGACCTGGATGAAATCCCCCGCTTTGAAACTGCGCAGGCTGCCCAGCATGATGCCGGCCATGATGTTGCCGACGAAGGTGGTCGAGGCGAGGGCGATCATGGCGCTGAGCAGGATGCCGATCAGGCTGAGAATCTGGCCGCGCAGCACCTCGCTGATGGGCAGGCTGACCACCACCAGCAGCATCGCGCAGAAGCCGAGGCCGAGCATGGAGACCTGGCGTCGCTGGCGGCTGCCGGGGGCATTGCCGTAGTGGCGTTCCAGCAGCCCGTTGACCAGGGCGAGGAACAGGATCGCGCCCGTCAGCACCAGGGCCGGATTGATCCAGGCCTGCAGTTGTTCGAGGGTCTCCATGTCGATGCTCCTGGCCTGTGCCGAAACCGGCTCCGTGGCGTCGTGGGCCGCTGCGGGCCTTCTCCGCCGGGATGTCCAACCGGGGCGGCCCGGGTTTCAGTTTAGAGGCTCGTGGCGCCGGGCGCCGGTGTGCGCGCGGTCCTTCATGCCACGGCTTGCGCCACGGCTGCGAACAACCCTGTCTGATAGACGAATTCCGGCCATGTGCTTAACTCATGCTTGGACATTTGTCCGGGAAAATGATGGAAAATCCGGTGCCTGACTCATTGGTTCCGCGGGCGGCGTTGGCGCTTTGCGCGGGCCTGCTTGCGAGCCTTGCAACATTCGCGGTCCACGCGGACATGGCGGCGGCCAGGAAGTGGCTGGACAAGGAGTTCACCGTGTCCACCCTGTCGCGGGCCGAACAGCTCCGCGAGCTGGAGTGGTTCGTGAACGCGGCCAAACCCTTCCAGGGCATGTCGGTGCGGGTGGTGTCCGAACGCATCGACACCCACTGGTACGAGGCCACCGTCCTGGCGCCTGCATTCACCGAGATCACCGGGATCAAGGTGGTGCACGAGCTCACCGGCGAGGACGACGTGATCCGCAAGATCCAGACGCAGATGGATCTTGGCATCAGCCTGTATGACGCCTACATCAACGACAGCGACCTGATCGGCACCCATTACCGCAGCGGCGCGGTGGTGCCGCTGTCCGACTTCATGACGGGCGAGGGCCAGGTGGTGACCCTGCCCACCCTGGATATCGACGATTTCATCGGCATCAGTTTCACCACCGGCCCCGACGGCAAGCTCTACCAGCTCCCTGACCAGCAGTTCGCCAACCTGTACTGGTACCGGCACGACTGGTTCTCGCGGCCGGACCTGCGCAAGCAGTTCAAGGAACGCTACGGTTACGAACTCGGGGTGCCACGCAACTGGTCCGCCTACGAGGACATCGCGGATTTCTTCACCAACCACGTGAAAAACCTCGATGGCCAGCGGGTGTACGGGCACATGGATTACGGGCGCAAGGATCCGTCCCTGGGCTGGCGCTTTTCCGACGCCTGGCTGTCGATGGCGGGCGCCGGCGACAAGGGCATCCCCAACGGCCTGCCGGTGGACGAGTGGGGCATCCGCAATGTCGACTGCCACCCGGTGGGGGCGAGCGTCAGCCGTGGCGGGGCAGCCAACAGTCCGGCCGCGATCTATGCCCTGCGCAAGTTCGTCGAGTGGCTCGACAAGTACGCGCCGCCGGAAGCCAGGAACATGAACTTCACCGAGGCCGGCGCGGTTCCCGGCGAGGGCTACATCGCGCAGCAGATCTTCTGGTACACCGCGTTCACCGCGGCGCTGACCCGGCCGGGGCTGCCGGTGGTCAACAAGGACGGCACGCCGAAGTGGCGCATGGCGCCGTCGCCACACGGGCCTTACTGGGAGAAGGGCATGAAGCTGGGTTACCAGGACGCCGGCTCGTGGACCTTCCTGAAGAGCACGCCCCTGCAGCGGCGCATGGCCGCATGGCTATATGCCCAGTTCGTGGTCTCCAAGACCGTGTCCCTGCGCAAGACCGATGTCGGTCTTACCCCGATCCGCGAGTCGGATATCCAGTCGAAGTACATGACCCAGCGCGCACCGCACCTGGGCGGCCTGGTGGAGTTTTACCGTAGTCCGGCCCGCACCCTGTGGTCGCCGACCGGGATCAACGTGCCGGACTATCCGCGCCTGTCCAGCCTGTGGTGGGAACATGTCAGCATGGCGGTCTCGCGCCAGTTGACGCCCAAGGGCGCCATGGACCGCATGGCCGAGCGCATGGACGAGACCCTGCAGGAGATCGCCGCCGAGGGTCAGGAGCGCTGCGAGCCCCGTCTCGCGCAACGGGCGCGACCCGACTACTGGCTGAATGCGCCGGGCGCCCCGAAACGACGGCTCGCGAACGAGAAGCCCCCGGGG
This sequence comes from Pseudomonadales bacterium, assembly GCA_041588495.1. Taxonomy (GTDB): domain Bacteria; phylum Pseudomonadota; class Gammaproteobacteria; order Pseudomonadales; family JBFGWM01; genus JBFGWM01. The sequence continues at coordinate 3,760 of JBFGWM010000059.1, forward strand.
GAGACCTGGAGTTACGAGGAGTCGCTGAAGGGGTTCGAATGGGATCAGTAACGCGGAGGGGAACGCGGGGCCGGGCCTGCGCCACGCTGTTGGCGGCGTGGTGCGGTGTCGCCGTGGCGGCCCCGGCAACGGCGCTGCAATTGATGACCGAGGAGCTGCCACCGTACTCGTTCAAGTCCAACAACCGGGTCGACGGGCTCAGCATCGAGATCATCACCGAGTTGTTCAAGCGCGCCGGCGTGAGTTTCGACATCCGCCTGGTGCCGCTGCGGCGTGCCCTGGCCACGGTGGAGGCCGAGGCCGATTCCTGCGTGTTTCCCCTGGAGCGTTCCCAGGAACGCGAGGCGCGCTTCGCCTGGGTGAGCCCGCTGCTGATCACCCAGTCCGCTTTCTACTCGAGCACCGGGCGTGACCTCCGCGTGCGCAGTCTCGCCGATGCCCGTGACCTGTCGGTCGGCACCTACGGCGGCAGTGCGCTGCACGAGTACCTGGTGACCTTCAATTACTCGGCGCTGCAGATCGCCCGCGAGGAACTGCTGAACGCGCGCAAGCTGCAGGCGGGGCGCATCGACCTGTGGGCCACGGACACCATTTCCGGCGAGTACTTCGCGCGGCGGGCAGGGATTGCCGACCTGCGCGAGCAGCTGGTGTTCATGACCACCCTGCGCGGGATCGCCTGTAACCCGTCCATTTCATCGGCCATCCTGCGCTCACTGCGTCACGAGTTGAAGAAGATGCACCTCGAGGGCCGGGTCACCCACATCATGAACAGCTACCGATTCGACCGGTAACCGGGAACCGCCGGGACCACGCGCCGTCCGCGCACGGTCCGGCACCAGGGAGGAACCATCATGCGCAGGGAACACGCCCCAAACCCCGTCCGCTCCGCCACCGGCGCACGTGCCGGCGCTTTCATGTCCCCGCTACTGGTCAGTGGCATGCTGCTCGGCCTGGCGCCGGTCGCGATCGCCGCCACGCCGTCGGTCGACCAGTTGTACGAGATGGTCAAGCAGCTGCAGGCCAACCAGGAACAATTACTGAAACGCCTCGATCGCGCCGAGCACGAGGCGCGTACCGCGCAGACCGAACTCGAGCGTACGCGCGCGGAACTGGCGCGGGTGCGCGGCGCCACGCCGGCCGCGGAGTCCGCCATGGCGCCGGTGGTGGCGCCCGACCCGGACCTGCCGGGTATCGTCATCGGCCAGCGTGACGGCTGGGCCGCGTCCTTCGATGGCCGGGTCAACGCGTTCATGGCGAGTATCTCCGGCGACGCGCCGCCCACCGGCGCCAACACCGACGGCGTGGTGATCACCGGCGACACCCTGGAGAGCGATATCGACTCGTTCCGCGTGCGCACCGGGTTCAACCCCTCGGCCCTCGGCCTCAACCTGCGCGCACCGGACTACGAGGGCAACCGCATCCAGGCGCGCCTCGGCCTGTACCCGTCGATCCAGAACAACAACCTCAAGAACGGGCGCACCGACCTCGACGTCCGCGAGGTGTACTTTGCGATCTCCCGGGAGGACTGGGGTGAACTGCTGTTCGGCCGCGCCCTCAGCCTGTACCAGCGCCAGCACGTGATCCTCGACATGGAGGGCATCGGCGTCGGCGCCACGGGCGCGCGCGGCAACGGCACCACGGCGGGCCGTGTCGGCTTCGGCTACCTGTACAACAATTTCGCCCCGTCGTTCCGCTACACCACGCCCAACATGAACGGCGTGCAGATCAGTGTCGGCCTCTACGATCCCAGCGAGATCCGCGGGCCGGAGATCACCGTGGGCGCGGGTAACAATGTCACCGCCGACGTCACCGACGTGCCCCGCATCGAGACCGAGCTGACCTGGGAACTGCACCCGACCAACGACAGCCGCCTGCTGCTGTTCGGCAGCGGCCTGTGGCAGAAAGCGGAGTTCGACACCAACCCGGCGCTGCTCGGCGGCGCCCGCGGGAACGAGTCGGTGACCGCCTGGGGTCTCGGTTACGGCGCTCACCTGCAGGTCGCGGACTGGGACCTGGCCCTCGCCGGGTATGACGGCCAGGCCCTGGGCACCAGCGGCATGCTCGACGGCAACGCGCTGGACGCGTCCGGGGCGGAGCGCGACCACGACGGCTGGTACGCGCAGTACCGGTATCACTTCACCCCGCGCTTCGGATCCGGCGTGGCCTGGGGCGTGAGCAAGGCCTCGGAAACCGCGTTTGACCGTTCCAGCGGACGTTCCTACATCGAGGAGCAGAAGAACTGGAGCGCCATGGGCTGGTTCCGCCTGACCGACTACGTCACCTTCATGGCGCAGTACACGGACGCCACCACCGGCTACACGCAGAGTCCCGACCAGGACAACGAACTGTTCGCCATCGGCGCCATCCTGTCCTGGTAATCCGCAGCCTGCAGTGCTTCCGGTGCGCCCCGCGCCGGAAAGCGTTCGTGCACCGGATCAGTGCGCGACGACTATATTGAGTCGAGGATCGCGGAATCGGAAGCCCATGGACACCGGACTCGAAAAACACTGGCGCACCAGCCAACCCGCCCTTGGCGAGAAAATCGAGGAGCTGCTCGCCGTCTCCGGTGGGGCGGACAGCGGCAACGTGAGCCTGTACCGGGAGATGCTCTGGTCCCTGATGCGCATGGTGCAGGGGAATGCCGATCGCTGGGACGTGAAGATCACCACCCATGCCCTGCGCGAACTGGAGCGGGCGTTCTCGACCCTGGCCCAGTTCAAGCGCCGTCGCAAGGTGACCATCTTCGGTTCCGCGCGGGTCAAACCCTCGGATCGCCAGTACGAACTGGCGCGCCGGCTCGGCGCGTTGCTGGCCCGCGACGACTTCATGGTGATCACCGGGGCCGGTCCCGGCATCATGGAGGCGGCCAACGCCGGCGCCGGACCCGACAACAGCATCGGCCTGAACATCAACCTGCCGTTCGAGCAGGAGGCCAATACCATCATGCAGGGCAGTCCCGGCCTGCTGGAGTTCAAGTATTTCTTCACCCGCAAGCTGTTCTTCGTCAAGGAGGCCGACGCGGTGGTGCTGTTCCCGGGCGGGTTCGGCACCCTCGACGAGGCCATGGAACTGCTCACCCTGGTGCAGACCGGCAAGAGCCCGCTGATCCCGATCATCCTGATGGAGGAGCCGGGTGGCACCTACTGGGAACACTGGCGGGAATTCGTCAGCCGCGACCTGCTGGGGAATGGCTACATTTCGCCTCACGACCTGTCGCTGTTGCGCTTCGCCAACGATTCCGCCGAGGTCTGCGCGGAGATTGAAGCGTTCTACTCGAACTTCCATTCCGCGCGCTGGGTGGGCGAGGAACTGCGCCTGCGCATGAACCGCGCCCTGCCGGAGTCCTTCGTGGATGATCTAAACCATTCGTTCAGTGATATCTGCGAGGGCAGCATCCGCCTGACCGGCGAGCACGTCGAGGAGGCCGACGAGCCGGAGCTGCGTAACCTGCCGCGCCTGGCATTCCGTTTCAACCATCACGATTACGGTCGACTGCGCCAGCTGATCGACGCCATCAATTCCGGTTCCGTGGACTGAAGCAGCCGCGGAACCACGGTTCGACAGCCCCCGCAAACGGATTACACTGGAAGAGTGGTCGGGCGGAGATCCCGGCCCGGGGCGCATCCCGGACGGCAGTCCGGATGTGTCCGGCCATCGTCAGGAGAGAGGCATACCGCGAACGAGTGGCGGAACGCGCGATGATCAGACCCCAGGAAGATGCCAGTCAGCCGGGCAAGAAGAGCCTGGTTCGCGACATGTGGATCGGTGGCGGCATGCTGATGCTGGCGGTGGGCGAGACCGCGGGCATTGTGGCCCTGGCCCTGGCTTTCACCTTCGTGTCCTTCATGATCCTCGACGAGACCGTCTGAACTCCTCGCGTACGCCCCGCTTCAACCTTTTCATTTCCCTTTCCGGTAGCGCCGCACCAGGTCCAGTGTCGGCCAGTTCCGGATCAGGGTGCCAATGATGAAACGCGCCAGGAACCCGTAGGGCGGGCGCAGCAGGGTGGTCGAGGCGAAGCGGCTCTGGTGGAAGATTGCCTTCTTCTTCGAGAACGTGTTGAAGCCGTCGAAGCCGTGGTAGGCGCCCATGCCGCTGTCACCGACGCCGCCGAAGGGCAGGTTGTTCTGCGGCAGGTGATAGATACAGCCGTTGACGGTGACCCCGCCGGAAATGGTTTCGGTCAGGACCTGCCAGGTGCGCTCGTGGTCGCGGTCGAAATAGTACAGGGCGAGGGGCCGCGGGCGGTCGTTGATGTAATCGATGGCGCCCTCGGTGGTCTCGTAGGTCACGATGGGCAGGATCGGTCCGAACAGTTCCTCCTGCATCAGGGTGCAGTCCTCCGGGCAGTTCCACACCAGGGTCGGCGGGAACACGCGGTTCTCGGCGTTGCAGTCCTCTCCAGCGGGATTCACGGCGAGGACTTCCGCGCCTTTCTCGCGGGCCTCGTTGACCAGGGACACCAGGCGGTCGTAGTGGCGCTTGGTGGCGATTCTCGTGTAGTCGTCGGAACCGACCAGCTGCGGATAGAACTCCTCGATGACCTTGCGCGCCTCGGCGACGAAGGTGTCCAACTGGTCGACGTGCACCATGGCGTAGTCCGGCGCCACGCAGGTCTGCCCGCTGTTGGAGAACTTGCCGTGGACGATGCGCCGTGCGCCGCTGCCGATGGGGAATTCGCGGGCCACCAGGGCGGGCGACTTGCCGCCGAGTTCGAGGGTGACCGGGGTCAGGTGCTCGCTGGCGTTGCGCATGATGATCTTGCCCACCCGCGTCGAGCCGGTGAAGATCAGGTGGTCGAAGGGCAGGGTGGAAAATGCCGAGGCAACGTCGACGTCACCGGTGATCACCGTGACGTATTCCGGGGGAAACGTCTCGCTGATCATCTTCTGCATCAGTTCGGCGGTGCGCGGCGCGAGTTCCGACGGCTTCATCATCACGTGATTGCCGGCGGACAGGGCGCCGATCATGGGTCCGAAGGTCAGCAGCAGCTGGTAATTCCACGCGCCCATCACGCCGACCACGCCCAGCGGCTGGTGAATGATCTTGGTGCGGCTGGGCAGGAACTGCCAGTTGGGCATGACCCACTTGATCTTCATCCACTTCTTGAGATGACGCCGGGTATGGCGGATCTCGTCGATGAGGACGAAGATTTCCAGTAACAGGGTTTCCTCCGGCGCGCGTCCGCCGAAGTCGGCCGATACCGCCTCGACATATTCGTGGCGGTACTTGTACAGCGCTTCCTGCATGGCCTTCAGGGCGACCATCCGCTCCGCATAGTCCGGTCCCGAGCGGCTCTCCCGGAAGGCGGTACGCTGCCGGTTGAGCTGCTCCATGAGCTGGTCGCGCACGGCGCTGCCGCCACCCGGATCGTCGGTTTTTCCCTCGGCCATCGGTGCAGATCCTTGTTTTCGTCCCTCTGGCCAATATAAACCATACCCGGGAACCCGGCACGGCCGATTTTTCCTTGCCTGACGGGCACCTGCATGCGAAACACGGGCTGTTGGACAGCACGGCGGCAGCGGCTAGATTGAAACGGGTGGGGCTCCATTCAACGGCGTGGGATTGGAGCGTGACGCGGGCAGTGCCATGTTGTCACGCGGCGTCACGGTCCCGCACTGTCATTCCCGACGATCCTGGAGACCGCGTAACGCATGAATAACCGGGTCACCGGAGGCGTGCTGGCCTGCCTGCTGGCCGCCGAGGTCATGGCGGCCGGCGGCCGCGCGGATCGCGGGATGCAGGACCCGATCTTCGACCTGCCGATCGCGCAACTCATGCACGTGGAGGTGGTGACTGCCGGCCGGCACGGGCAACGCCGGGCGGACGCGCCGGCCATCATCACCGTGGTCAGCGCGGGCCAGATCCGCGATTTCGGCGCCAACAACCTGGTCGAGGTGCTGGAACGGGTGACCGGCACCTACATGACCGGGTCGTTCTTCTTTCCGCAGAACGTCTTCTCCATGCGCGGGGACCTGCTGAATCACTACGACAACCATGTCCTGCTGCTGCTCAACGGGCGACCCCTGCGGGAGAGCTACGGCGGCGGGGTGAACTTTCCGATTTACAACACCTTTCCCCTGGACTCGATTGCCCGCCTGGAGGTCATTCGTGGTCCGGGGTCGCCGCTGTACGGCACCAATGCCTACTCCGGCGTGATCAATATCATCACCCGGGATTCCTCCGCCGACGGCGCCCGCGTGCGGCTGACCGGCGGTGGCCTGGCGACTGCCGCGGTGGAGGCGGGGGGCAGCCAGGGCATCGGGACGACTCGCTGGCACGGCGGGCTGCGCATGTTTCGCGAGGACGGCTGGGATTTCGATCCGGCAGACAACAATGGTCTGCCCGGCGCGCTGGATTACGGGGAGACCAATGTCGGGCTGGTGCTGGGTGGCGCACTGGGCAACTGGACGCTCAACGCGTTCTACGGTCGTTCGGTGCAGGACTTCATTGGCTCGGTGGCGAGCTGGAGCGGCCAGCCGCCACCGCCTGACCGCGACATGGTCGGAACCCGGGCCCTGCTCGACATCGGGTACCAGGCGAACCTCAATGAGAACTGGTACATCAATACCAACCTGTCCCAGGGTTACATGGGATTCCGGTTCCACAATTATTACGCGTTCTCCCGGGACACACTGCTGGAGACGGTCAGCCACCTGCAGGTCAGCGAGCGCTGGCGGGTACTGCTCGGCGCCAATTTGTGGCTGCAGGACGTCGGCTCGGCGCGCCGCGCCGCCGCCGCGCCGGTTGCGGATTTTCGTTCGCGAACCTGGGAGCTGTTCTCCCAGGTGGACTGGCAGCCCGTGGATGACCTGTTTCTTTACGCCGGCTTCCAGGTCAACAAGCCGGAAGACCTGGACCATGATTTCGTGCCGCGCTTCGGCGCAACCTGGCAGTTCGCCACGCGGTGGGGTGTGAAGCTGCTGTATGCCGAGGCGTTCCGCGCCCCCACCGGGGTCGAGACCAACGTGGACATTGTCGTGCGCGACAACCTCGGCAACGTGATCGGCGGTCTGCGCGGCAATCCGGGACTGGAGCCCGAGCGCATCGAGAACTGGGACCTGCAACTGGTCTACCAGGCCGATCGCACCCATCTCGCGGCGACGCTGTTCCGCGCCAAGCAGGAAAACCTGGTGACCCGGGAGCGTGCGCCGGACAACGTCCTCGACATCGTCAACCGCGGGGAACTGCGCACCCGCGGTGTGGAACTGGAGGGCCGGTTCCGGCTGGCGCCCGGGACTTCCCTGGATGCCTCGCTGAGTCACCAGCGCAACCGCCACAGCAGCGGGATCGACAACTTCACAAGCGTCCCCAACACGATGCTGAAACTGGGGCTCACCCACGAAGTGACGCCCGGGGTGAGCCTGGGCCTGTTCGACGGGTTCTACACCCATGCCCACGACATCGGCAACCGCAGCCCGGGGCGCGCCGCGGTCAACCCGGATGCCGATGCGTTTCACCTGGTGACCGCCAACCTCCGCGTGCAATTGTCGCGCTGGCTGGGCTGGGCGCGCCGTCACGAGGTCGAGGCCGGCCTGTACGCCTACAATCTTCTCGACGCGGATGTTTATCACCCCGAGTTCGTCGGGCGCCGCATCAATACGATTCCGGCCCGTGCGGAGCGATCCCTGTACCTCAACCTGACCATGGAGTTCTGAGGCGTCCGAATGGGTTTCTGTGGGAGAGCGGTATGGGCGTGGAGGAAACCGTGACGCGGACTGACGCGGAGACGGTCCATTCCGTCGTGGATGGCAGGGCGGGGCGGGTGGCCCTGGTGACCGGCTGTTCGAGCGGGATCGGCCGCGAACTGGCGCTGCGCCTCCACGAGGGCGGCTACCGCGTGTTCGCCACGGCGCGACGACCGGAAACCCTGGAGGGCCTGACCGGGAAGGGTATCGGCACCCTGGAACTGGACGTTACCGACGGCGCCTCGGTGGACGCTGTGGTGGCCAGCGTACGCGCGGCGGCGGGGCGGATCGACCTGCTGATCAACAACGCCGGCTACGGCGCCATGGGGCCGGTGGCGGAAATGCCCCTGGCCGAGGTGGTGCGGCAGTTCGACACCAACGTCTACGGCGTGGTGCGCCTGGTGCAGGCCTGTGCGCCCCTGATGCGCGGGCAGGGCGGCGGCGTGATCGTCAACATCGGCAGCTGCTCCGGCATCCTGCCGACGCCGTTTTCCGGGGTCTACTGCGCGAGCAAGGCGGCACTGCATGCGCTTGACGAGGTCCTGCGCATGGAACTGGCCCCCTTCGGCATCCAGGTGATGAGCGTGCAGCCCGGCGCCATCGAGTCCTCCTTCGGCGACAATGCCGAGGCGAGCCTGGCCCGTACCCTGCCGCCGGAGTCCATGTACGCCGCCCTGCGCGAACAGATCCTGCGCCGCGCCCGCGCCTCGCAGTCCCATCCGACCTCCACCGCCCAGTTCGTCACCACCCTGATCGCCTACCTCGATCGCGAGAGGCTGCCCCCGGTGGTGCGCATCGGGAAAGGGCACCTCGGCATGCCGCTCCTGCGCCTGTTGCTGCCAGCACGGGTCCGCGAATGGCTGCTGGGGCGGGTGTTCGGACTGCGCCGTGCCCGGGGCGCGGAAACCTGAACCCGGTCCCCGGGTTCAGCAGCTTTCGATGGCTTGCGCGTGATCTCGCGGGGAGTGGCGACGCGTACCAACCGGACCCGGCGCGCCTGAACCGAAGGGGTTGCGCGGTACGTCAGGATCAGCAGGGGCAGGGTGGCGTGGTGACCCGGCAATGGCGCCGGTGGATGCCCGACGCTTCCAGGGCGTCGTTCGCAATTCCGCCGGCGCCGGTCCCACGGCGGCGTGCTGACTCCCTCGCGGGAATTTGCACTCTTCCCAGGGCCGGCAAGGCCGGAATCGGCGAGCATTGCCCTGGAAACAGCCGGACCCGTTCAGGAAGTTGAGGTTGAACGAGACCTCGACGAAGCGTACGCCCGCC
>JBFGWM010000060.1:0-12437 GCA_041588495.1 Pseudomonadales bacterium
GGGAGTTCCTCCCGGGGCCGGCGCCACCGCAAGGATTCCGATCCCGATGAGCCGCCGCGGCGCGCCTCGAAAGTCGACCCGCAAAGACGCTGCAACGCTGGCGCGGGAAGCCGCGAGCGCGATGCGATCGGGCCATGCGGGCAAGGCCGGAAAACTGTATCGCCTGGCCCTGAAGGAAAACCCGCGACATGCCCCCGCCCTGTACGGGCTCGGCCAACTCTCTCTTGCCGAGGGCGACACCCGGGAGGCCGCCAGGCGTTTTTCCGAGGCGGTGCGCAACGACAAGCAACTGGCCGGCGCCTGGACCGGACTGGCGTCCGCACTGCAGGCTGAAAACAAGCTGTACGAGGCGGCCCGGGCATGTCGCATGGCACTGGAAGTCGAGCCGGACAACGCGGCGGCACATCTGCAACTGGCCACGATCGCCACCCGCGAACAGCGGATCGGCGACGCCATCGAGCATTTCGAGCACAGCCTGCGCATCCGGAGGGACCCCCAGGTGCTCGACCGCACCGCGCGCCTCCAATTCCTGCAGGGTGAAAGCGAGGCAGCGCTGAAACTGTGGCGCGAGGCGGTTGCTTCCGCTCCGGAGGACGCCACGCTGTGGACCCACCTCGCGAACGGTCTCATGGAAGCCGGCATCCATGAGGAAAGCGAGGCCGCCTACCGCAAGGCGCTGGAACTGCAGCCGGAACTTTCCAAGGCCCACCTGAATCTCGGCAACCTGCTGCGCCGGACCGGGCGCATCGGGGAGGCCGTCATTGTCTACGGCAAGGCGCGGGAACTCGCGCCCGGTTCCCCGGAACCGCTGGTGTGCCTCGGTCTCGCCGCCCAGGAATCCGGTGATGTCGCCGGCGCGGTTCGCTGGTATCGCGCCGCGCTGAAACAGGATCCCGGGCACGCCGGCGCCCGCAACAACCTGAACCTGGCCATGAAGTATCACGCCGACCCGGAGCACAACCTGCAGCAGGCACGGGCGCGGGCCGGGCGCGCTCCCGGCCAGCGGCGCGCCGAGCTGGGTCTGGCCAAGGCCCTGTGGGAAGCCGGAAAAGCGGCGGAGTCTTCAGGAGTGCTGGAGCGGCTGGCCGAATCCGAGTCCGGCAGCGGCATCCGCTACTGGCAGGGCCTGGCGTGCCTGTCCGCGGGCGACCGCGCCACGGCCAAGGAACACCTGGATGCCGCGGTCGATTTACGCCCCGATGACGTGTACGCCCTTGCCGCGCGGGACAGCGCGGCACATGAGGCGGATGCTGACGGACCCCGCGTCGCCCTGCACATGAACCAGCGCTACCACTACCACATCCTGCGCCCGGTATTCGATGCCGCGGCGGGCAGGATGCCGCTGCTGCTCACCCCGCATGTGCACCAGATGGCCGAATTCAAACCGGACCTGGTGGTGGTGGCAGAGTCCCATGCGTCGGTGTTGCGACCCCGCTTCCCCGAAGCGCAGCTGGTTCACCTCCGCCACGGTTTTGCCAGCAAGAACACGGCAGTTTTTTCCGCACGCATGTCCGACTACGTGTGCGTCTCCAGCGAGGGCGTGCGCGACTGGTACCTGCGCAAGGGCGCCCGCCCCCGGCGCGACTTCTGGGTCACCGGCTACGTGCAGATGGACCCGCTGTTCCGTGGCGCCGTCGACACCTCGACCCTGCCGGTGCCCGCAGATCGCAGGTGCATCCTGTACGCGCCGACCTGGAACGCGGAACTGTCCTCCGCCCCCATGCTGGGAACGCGAATCCGGGAACTGCTGCTGAACGGTCGGGACGATGCCGTGCTGGTCATCAAGCCGCACCCGGTCACCCAGGCCCACCACCCGGACTGGCTGCGCGGCTGGCAGGAACTGGCTGAGCAGCACCGGGACGTGCACCTCGTCAGCTCGATTTCAGAGGACATCATGCCCTGGCTGGCCCGTGCCGACGTGCTGGTCACCGATGCGTCGAGCGTGATGTTCGAGTTCCTTGCCGTCGATCGTCCCGTGGTGCTGATCAGCAGCCCGCAACGCTACGGATCGAGCCACTTCGACCCCACCGGGATCGAGTGGACCTGGCGTGACCTCGGCGACGAGACGGAGAACGTGGAGGAGCTTCCGGGAATCCTCAGCAAAGCCCTCGATGAGCCTGCTCATGGCGCCGCCGCGCGTGCCGCGTGGCGGGAGAAACTGTTCGGCGGCTGCATCGACGGCCGCGCCGCGGAGCGCATCGTGGGGCACATGCTGAACACATGAGGGTCACGCCATGCCGGGAAAGACTCAGGCGCCGGGATTCCAGGCCTCCAGGTCGATCACCAGGTTCACCCAGTGGTCGCGGTCATCGCGCCCGTAAGCCTCGGTCTTGGGAACCAGGTCACCGGTGCGCCGGAATCCGAAGTGATCCATATTCCATTGGATCGCGCGCTCATCATCGCAGTTGGTATAGCAGCGACGGATGCCGAGGGACTTCAGGTAACCGAGGCGATGGGTCTGCAGCATGCTGCCGACCCCGCTGCCGCGCCAGTCGGGGCAAATGGTAATCACCGTGGTCTTCGCGGTCTCGGCATCCAGCACCTGGTAGCCCGCGACCCCGACGATACGCCCCTCCACCCGTGCCACGAAGCAGTCCTCCAGCGGGTACGCCGGCATCTCGGTGCCACCCACCTTGTCGAAATTCGCGGTCGCCAGGATCTCGTAGATGCGCGCCTTGTCGGCCGTGCCCGGACGCTCGATGGTGATGTGATCGTAAACGTTCATCGGCACGGTATTTGTTGCAGGAAGGGGAAGTGTGATTTCACTGGAATCCGGGGAGAATTACAATGAATGCAGTTATTCGCCCGGGAACCGCCCATGGCCGAGCCCAGCGCCCGCCGACTGCCGCCGGCGCCCGTCTACGCCGATATCACCGGTCAATTCCTCGACGACGACCTGCGCACCGCCGTCCTGAAGGTGATCAGCCTGCAGCGGGCCGCCGGACCACGCGGCTTCGTTCCTGATCCGGCCGCGGCGAATGCCGTCTCTCCGGAAGCCCTCGACACCCTGCTTCGCGAGGATGCCGCGGTCAGCGACATCGTCGTCACCCGGGAGATTTCCAACTGCGTGGCCTACAACTTCGACAACGTGCGCGGCGCGCTGATGCGGGATGACCTTGCCTCGCTGCGCGAGCGCATCGACCGTGGCGTCCACGCCCGGTTGGGCAGCTTTTTCAGTGACCCCGATTCACTGGTTGCCGAGAACACCGGCCACTTCTGGTACCCGCCGGGCGGCTTCATGGGCTGGCACACCAACCTGCGCACCCCGGGCTGGCGCCTCTACGTCACCCACTGCGACGAGGCGGGGAAGTCCTTTTTCCGCTACCGCGACCCGGTCGACGGACAGGTCCACACGGAGGCCGACGATCGCTGGAACGTGCGCCTGTTCACGATCGATCCCGATCGGCCCCTGTGGCACGCGGTGTACTCCGACACCCACCGTTTCAGTTTCGGCTACAAGATCCACCCGGCAGCCGCTAGCTGACCTCGGAGCGGAATTCCTCGTATTTCCCGCCGCGACTGCGCGGGATGTGGTCATGGTAAGTCAGGGTGATCCGGAACGGGTGTCCGACCTGCTCCACGGTCATGCGCCGCACCGTGTCCTCCTCGTCGGCGCTCAACGGCCGGTTCACCACCAGGCGCAGTTCGATTTCCTCCAGGGACAACTGCACGAACTGCACCTGGCGCACCGGAAACGCGGCCACCAGGTGCTGCCCGCCCAGCCGCGGCCAGGTCAGGGCACCGTTGGGCAACCGCAACATGTTGCGCTGGCGGCCAAGGACCTGGCGGATCACCGGCAACCCACGCCCGCAGGGACAGGGTTCCCCGACCTCGGCGTAATCGCCGACCTCGTAGCGGATCAGCGGCATCCGGAAATTATGCAGCCCGGTCGCCACCACGCGGCCGATTTCGCCGGGCGCACAGGGCGTCCCGTCGTCACGAAGAATCTCCAGCAGCACGCCCTCGGACTGCACGTGGTAGTGCTCGTGGTCGGGACACTGCAACGCCAGGTAACCGATCTCCTGGGTGCTGTAGAGGTCGACCAGGGACACGCCCCAGGCTTCCCGCACCAGGTTGCGGCAGTCGGGATCGAGGGACTCGCCGATGGTGCGCACGCCGCGCAGGCCGGGAAGCCGGACACCGGCATCGATACAGTGGCGCGCCAGCGCCGAGAGATTGGACGGGTAGGTCAACAGGTACCCGGGCTTTTCCTGCTGCAACCATTTCACCTGGGCATCAATCGGCGAGTGGACGTTGACCATGACTGCGGGCCCGGTGCGGAACGCGACTTCCAGGGTACTGCCCCATCCGCGCTGGCGGATGCCGCGGGGTGGATTCGCGCGGTCGCCATCCGCGTGGCGGATGGCGGCCATCTTGAGACGCAGGTCGCGCCGGTGCCACAGATGATCACGCAGGGCCAGGGCCCGCCAGAACACCTGGCCGAGGCGGGTTTTCGTCACTCTTACCGGGAGTCCGGTCGATCCACTGGTGGCGACCACCGAGCAGGGGCCGTGGGATTTCGGCAGGTTATCGCAATGGAGCGCGTCATACTCGGCCTGGACCGTCGCACGGGGCAGGAGTGGAATACCTGACCAGCCAGCGGCGTCCAGCGGTCGCGACAGGTCCAGCCCGGCGCTGTCCAGGGCCGCGGACCACCAGGGGCTGTTGCCGTGGGCGTGACGCACCAGCAGGGTCAGCTGGGCCATCTGCTGGCGGGCCAGGTCCTCCGCGGACCACCACTGGCTCTGTTCCAGCTGGAACTGCATCGCCAGGGCAGCGGCCCCATGGGAATCCGGCGGCGCGGGCCAGAGGATCTTTTCCACGCTGGACCGGGGCACGCACAGGCTCCCACGGCGATCGGCGGGCTTTGGGTCGGTCTCGTTCATGTGAACAGCGGCTCGAACTCCCCCGAAACTCCCGCCCGCGCAGCGCGAGATTGACGCCATCCGGCGTTTTCATACTACTTTACAAAGGTTAGTCTGCCATAATTCCTGGCTCCGAATGGAGAACCCTCGGCGATGAAAGCAGCGTCACACCGGATCAAGTGCCTGGCGGCCATGGCAATACTGGTCCTGGGCGCACCAGCGTCCGCCAACGAGTCCCTGGTTGCCGAAATCGATCAGCAACGCGCGTTGCTGGGCGCAGAGAGCACGAAAGCCGCGGCGCGCCAGCGGCTGGCCGAGATCGGCTGGGCCCTGGCTGAAGCCATCGAAAACGCGGAAGCCGTGGAAAGGCATGGTGATGCGGCCCACTTCGCCCGCGCCATCAAGCAAAAGCTCCCCGACATCGTGTGGCGCACCCAGCACTACGCGGACCACAAGAATGACCCGCAAGCCCAACTCGCCGCGGCGACCCTGCACCGCACCGGCACCCTGCTCGAGCACGATCCCGTCAAGGCCTGCGACTACTACCGGAAAGTCTCCTCATCGGAAAACGCGATCGCCCTGTGGCGGCTCAGCGCCTGCGTGGCACCGAGCGACCGGCCCGCGGCGCGGGCGCTGCTCGAGCGCGCGGCAGTGGCCGGCCACGCCGAGGCGCAACAGATGCTGGCCGAGGTGTGGCTGACCAACCGCGAGGAGGAACGCCGGAAGATGGCCGTGGAACTGCTCAAGCTGTCCGCGGCCCAGGGGCGGCGCTCCTCGGTCCTGTTGCTCGCCGCCCTGTTCGAAACCGGCACCGTGGTGGAGAAGAACATCGACAAGGCCGCCGAGCTCTACCGCAATATCGCCGAAAAGGGCAACGCGGTGGGACAGAACAATCTCGGCGCCCTGTACCAGCGCCAGGGCAAGATCGACGATGCCGCCGAGTGGTATCGCAAGGAGGCCGACCAGAACCTGCCGGTCGCCCAGTTGAACTACGGGCTGCTGCATACCCGTGGCGAGGCGCCCTGGAACGACGGCTGCATGGCGAAAGACTGGATCGGTCGCGCGGCGGACAACGGCCTCGAACTCGCGGGCAAGATTCTCAAGTCCCCGGCTGAATACAATATCCGCTGCGAATGAACGAGCGCGTCCCGTCCCCCGGGCACGCAACTCCGCGTAAACCAACCGGTCCCGATGATGGCCGGCGTGATCTCAGGACCCACCTGGCGGGCCTCCTGCTGGCCCTCGCCTGCGCAACCGCCCTGTTCACTTCAGCCCCCGGCCAACGCGCGGAACTGGCCCTGCTCGACCTCGAGTTCCGGTTGTTGCGGGAACTGGCCCCGGTTCCCTCCGGTGACCGCATCCGCGTGGTCGGAATCGACGAGGCGACCTATGCCGCCTGGCAGGAGCCCGCCGTTCTCTGGCACCGCCATCTCGGCGACTTCCTGCAGGCCATGGCCATCGCGCGGCCGGCCGTAACCGGTTTCGACCTGGTGCTCCCGGAACGATCCTACGATTTCCTGGTTCCCGGCCTGGACCGCCATTTCATGGCCGGACTGCTGGCCATGCGCAAGGCCGGGGTGCCCCTGGTGATCGGGCAGACGGTGGATGCGGGCGGGCGCCTGCGACCGATTTACAGGCGATTCACCCTCCTCGCCGGTGGCGATGACCACGTCGGCCTGGTGCTGTTTCAACGCGACGCGGACGGCGTCACCCGGCGGTTTTCCGAGGCGCTGGGTACGGGGGACGCCCAACTTCCAACCCTGGCCGGCCAGATGGCCCGCCACCTCGGGGCCCTGCCGGAAGCGGGACTGATCCAGTTTGCGGCGGGGGATGACTACGACTACATCTCACTCCACCAGGTGGTGGACTGGTACCGGAGCGGAGATAGCGGTCGCCTGGAAACCGAGTTTGCGGGCAAGGCGGTACTGCTCGGCCCCGTGCTGCCCTGGGAGGACCGCCACCCGCAACCCGTCAATCTTGCCAGCTGGTCTCCGGACCTTGCCGACGCACCCGGGGTGCTGCTGCATGCCCAGGCCCTGCGCTCCATGCTGGGACCGGGCCTGATCGGCAGCGCACCGCCAGCCTGGAGCTGGGCCGGCGTGCTGCTTGCCGCCTGCATGTGGTTCGCTGCCGCGCGCCCGGTCACCGGCCTGGCCCTGCTGATCCTGCTCGCCGCGGGAGCAGTCGCCGTCGCCACCCTGCTGCTGGCGCGTGGCATGCACTTCGCGGTCATCCCCGCGGTCGGAGCCGCAAGCGTGGCCTGCCTTTCGCGCATCGGCCTCGAGGCATTGCTACGCATCCGTGAACGACGCCGCCTGCGCAGTTCCTTCGGCGCCTATGTCAGCCCCCAGGTCATGCGCGAGATTCTCGAGGGGAACATCCGTCCGGGACCCGGCGGCGAGCGCCGCGAGATCTGCGTGCTGTTCTCGGACATCCGCGGCTTCACCTCCCTCAGCGAACACCTGCCGGCGGAGCGGGTCACCGGTTTCCTGAATCGCTACTTCGAGGAAATGACCGCCGCCATCCACGACTGCGAGGGCACCATCGACAAGTTCATGGGCGACGGCATCATGGCATTCTTCGGCGCGCCCGGGGAGCACAGCGAACATCCGGCGCAGTTGGCGTTCCGCGCGGCCGGAGACATGATCCGGCGCCTGGAGGTGCTCAACCGCGAATTCACCGCCGACGGATTTGATACACTGCACATCGGCATCGGGCTGCACCTGGGCGATGCAGTGGTCGGGCACGTCGGCTCCCACGACCGCCACGAGTACACAGCCATCGGCGACGTGGTGAACGTGGCATCGAGGATCGAGGGTCTGACCAAGAATTTTCCATACCCGGTGCTGTGCAGCAACCCGGTTCGCGAAGCGCTGGCAGAGCGCGACGCACTGCAGCCGGTTGGCAGCCAGGCCCTCAAGGGGCGCTCCGCCATGGAACTTTTTGGCTGGGCGGCGGCCGGAACGAACTGAATCCTGGATAACGGAGCACCCTGACTGATGAGCAAGGCGCTGCAATGGTTCCGAGCGGGCGCATTCCTGTGGGCATGGCTGCCGCTGGTCGCGACCGCCGCCGAACCGGTGGCCATGGTCACCGACCTGCAGGGCGAGGTTGCGGAGAACAGTGGCAATACCCCGCGGCCCCTGGAAATCATGTCCGAACTGGCGACCGGCAACGTGATCAGCGTGCCACCCGGGGGGAGCGTCACCCTGGTCTTCTTCACATCCGGCAACGAATCGCGACTCGCGGGTCCGGCACGGGCGCGGGTGTCCGGGGCGGGGCTGGAGAATATTTCCGGCCAGCCGCCCAGCGAGCGCGCGCTGGTCCAGGCCACGAACAATGAACAGCGGGTCGCCCTGGCGCCCCTGTCCCAGGCCGGACTGGTCATGCGCTCCGGACGCAGCAGCTCCCGGATCCGCATCCTCTCGCCGCTGGGCACCCGCACCTGGGAGGCCCGCCCCGAATTCCGCTGGCTGGCGGTGCCCGGTGCGCCGGCCTACCGCTTCCAGTTGTTCGACGGCGAGGGCGAGACCCTGCACGAGGTGCAACTCACCGACACCCGTTACCGCGTTCCGGATTCGATCCGCCTGCAACCGGGGGAGCCGTACACCTGGGAAATCGAGGCACGCCTGGAAAACGGCCGCAAGTACTCCAACTGGGCCGACTTCGAGGTGGCGGACGAGCAAATCCGCAACCGCGTGGAGCGGGCCCGTCCCGCTGCCGACGCGGGCAAGTCCGAACTCATCGTGTTCGCGATGATCCTGGAACAACTCCAGTTGCGCGACGAGGCACGGGCAGTGTGGCGTCGGGTTTCCGAACTCGAGCCGGGGAACCGGCGCATTCGCGAACTGGCCGGTTACTGACTCCGCGATTAGCGGTCAACGCGTCAGGTCGAAAGGGCCTTCATGAACTCGGACCCGCTGAGGGCGCCGCGGAAAATCGATTCCATGAGGCGCTGGGCGTTGAGGTTGTGCTTGGAGAGAAAACGCACCCGGCCACGACCGATCAGGCGCACGGTATTGGCGTCGAATTCCATTGGATTGCGCACGGTCAGCACGACAAAAGGTTTGTCGAGCTCCGACTCGGGCAACTGCTCGATAATTTCCGCAGCCGTGCCCGGATGCAGGAAGTAGTCCACCAGGAAGGCGTCGAAGTCGTGATTATTCACCGCTTCGACGGCCTCCTCGACCGTGCCGGCCGTGGTCACCTCGAAACGATACAGGGCCGGCTGGTTCAGCATGTCGATGATCAGCTCGCGGTCATCCTCGTCATCCTCGACGACCAGGACCCGCAGCTTGCGGCCGATCTCGCGCAGGATCAGCGAATCGATCGGGGTCTCGATCAGCACGTCCTTGGGAATGAAATGGACCGAATCCTCGGCCAGCATGGCGACCATGTATTCATCCAGCGCGACCGGGCGGTGTATGGTACACAGCCCGATGTGCGCACGCGGATCAACGGTCAGGATATGGCGGATGAAATCGGTCGCTGTCTCCCGTGCCCCGGTCAACTGGTAATCAACCAGGTAGTAATCGTAGGTCTGTCCGGCGAGCAGGGACCGCGCTTCCTCGACGCTCGAGGCACAGTCGACCTGGAACGTATCGCGCTCGGACGCCTCGGCCTGGTGACGAATCGTCACCTGGAAATCGATGTCGTCGTCCAGCAGCAGCACGTAGATCATGCATCACGCCCCAAAAACCGCACCATGACCCGCTTGCACAAGGGCGGGCCCCGCAATTCGAACCTGGCCATCGCCACGGAGAACGCGCGTGGCGAAAAGAAACCGGACGCCAACTTGACCGCGTCCTCGTGAAAGCCGATAACACCAGTATCATGCACCTTGCCGGTCCTCGCCATCCACCGCTCTCCAAGCCGTCCGCGTGGTGCCGGATGTTGTCCGCGCTGATCTTCCTGGTGTTCTCGGCCGGATGTGCGGGCAATGAACCTCCACCTGCTCCGGACCAGCCTCCCCCGATGGCGGGTCTCGCGGACTGGCCGTGGGAGGAATACTGGACCGGAATCACCTTCAACGGCTCGCGCATCGGTTTCAACCACCTGCGTATTGAGCCGGACACAGACGGGCTGTACCGCGTCGAGAACCGCGCCGTGCTCGCATTCCGCCTGCTCGGTCTCGACAAGAACGTCACCCTGCAGTCCACCGACTGGGTCGATGCCAACCTGCGCCTGGTGCGCTTCACCCGCAGCCAGGACATGGACGCCAGCCGCCAGGAGGTCAGCGGACACGTGGCATCCGGCGAGGTGTACTTCAGCGTGGATTCGGCGGGCGACAGCCAGGCCTTCAGCATCGACCTCGACGGTCCGGTCTATCCCACGAGCGTGCTGCTCCTGTTACCCCGCGCCCGGGGGCTGACACCGGGTCACACCTACGGATTCCGGGTATTCGACGGCGAAAGCCGCAGCCTGATGGACGCGCACCAGGAAATCGGGAACCTTGAGCAAAGCGAGCAGTTCAGTGGCCGGGCCTACCGGGTGACCACCCGCATGGGCAGCAACGAGTTCATCAGTTGGCTGTATCCGGACGGACGACCGGCCCTGGAACTGTCCCTGGGCGGCGCGGTGGTGTCGACCCTGGAGACGGAGCAGGCAGCCCTCGAGTACATCGCCACGGGCGCCCTGAACAAGCAGGAGGTCCTGATCGACTTCAGCCGGGTGCACGTCGCGGAACCGATCCCGTCGCCACGCAGCCTGAGCAGGATGCGCATCCGGGTGCAGGGCATCCCGGGCGATTTCCCGGTGCCCAGGCCCGGGTCCGGACAATCCTGCAGCCGTGACAATGACGCCCTGGTCTGCGAAGTGCGCAGCCCGCGCGATCCCGGTTCGCCCATCGACACCTCGCCGCCGGGCCCGTCCGCTCTCGCGGCATCCGTGGCGGCCCCCATCCACGCACCGGAAATCAGCCGCACCGCCGCAGCCATTGCCGGCGACGCCGCGCCCGCCGCCGAGAAGGCGCGCCGCCTGCTTCGCTGGCTGCAACAGAACATCGTCGCCGAGGCAGTGGATTCCTTCTCCGCACTGGATGTCCTCGCGAAGCGGCGTGCCGAGTGCCAGGGCTACAGTTACCTGTATACGGCTTTCGCTCGCAGTATCGGCATCCCCACGCGGGTCGTGAACGGCCTGGTGTACTCCGAACTGGTCGAGGGATTCCTCTACCACACCTGGACGGAAAGCTTCATCGACGGGGCGTGGGTCACCATCGACCCCATTTTCAGCCAGTACGGCGCCGATGCCACACACCTGCGCCTGCTGACCGGTGAGACGCCGGCGGACCTGGCGCCGCTGCTCGGCCTGATCGGTCGCATCTCCGTGGAAGTCCTGGAAATCCGCTACCCATAGGCCCGCCCGGCAGCGGCCGGGCTCACATGCTGGCGCTAATGAAACCGCGCATTGCCAGGCGGCCGAGCAGGTCGAGCCGGTTGCGCTGGACTGCACGGGCGCGAATCACCGCCGCATCACATTCGCCGCGTTGCGCCTGCAGGCGGCGCAGTGCGGCGTCCGCGGCATGAATGTCCGCCAGCAGGCTGGCAACCAGGTCGTCCATGTTCAAATGGTGTTGCACCTCGCTGGCGCGGGCGGCGTACCTGAGAAATCCGTGCATCGAAAACCTCCTTGTCCAGATGTCATGTATTCGGAGTGCGCATTTTCGAACCGCGGAGCGCCGAAGTGGAGGGGAGCGCGTCGCAGGCACGGGTAGGAATTTCGCCCGGCCGACGGTAATCCAGGGCAGGTTTGAGTTCCCGCGCGGAGCGGCCTATCATCGCCGCATCGGAGGTACTCGAGTGCGCTGGAGAGGTAGGGCATGAACTGGGCATCTGCACGGAACTTCTGCGGGCTCCTCGCGCTCGCCGGCCTGGGCAGCACGGAGGCTTTCGCCTGCGGCGAGGACGGCTTCGTCCGCCCTCGGGGCAGCGACCACCTGCTATACACCGTCGAGCGTGGCGCCGAGGACATCACCTCTTTGAACGGGCGCAAGTTCCGACTCATCGTCAGCGAGCCGGGCGTGGAACGCCTGACCATCTCGCCCGAAGGCGCATTCCGCGTAACGGAGGTCGCGCGCTTCAACGGCAACACCACCTACAACGCCGAGATCGTCGACGCAAACGCGCTGTATACCCGTGAATCCTGGGGTGATTTCCCCCGGCACCTGACCTTCGCGGTGGAGTGCGACCCGGCCGCCGCGATGCGGACCGCCGACGCCAGCGCCAATGCACAGGTTGCGGAACGCACCAACCCCTACGCCCTGACCGCGCAGGCCGATGTCGACCTGATTCCAGACACCGTCCTGCCGCCGGTGGTCGAGTCGGACACCTCTCCCGCCATCTCCTCCTACAAGGTCAAGTCCATCGAGTCGGCAAGCCTGCCGCCGCTTCCCAAGCCCGAGCCGGTCGCGGAGCCTGAACCTGAAGAGGAAGCCGTAGAGGCCGAAGTTGAGACCCCTGCGCCGGTCGAGGTCGCCAGCCTCGGCACGCCCGGCACCGGCCTCGCGCCCGCCGATCTGCAACGCATCATCATCGACTTCATCCCGGGCCGGAAGGAACCATCCGCCGGCGGCAA
>JBFGWM010000061.1:0-12338 GCA_041588495.1 Pseudomonadales bacterium
CTGTCGAGCCTGGATCTCACCGGGGGCGCGCCGGAGATGAACCCGCACTTCCGGGACCTGGTGCAGGACGCGCGTCGACTCGGGGTGCGGGTCATCGACCGCTGCAACCTGACCATCCTCCTGCAACCGGGATACGAGGACCTCGCCGAATTCCTGGCCGCGCAGGGCGTCGAGATCACCGCCTCGCTGCCCTGTTACACCGAGGAGACGGTGGACGGCCAGCGCGGTCGTGGCGTCTACGGGGCGAGCATCGAGGCATTGCAGCGTCTCAATGAGCTGGGCTACGGGAAGCCGGGCAGCGGTCTGCTGCTCAACCTGGTCTACAACCCGTCCGGTCCCTTCCTGCCGCCTGCCCAGGAGACATTGCAGGAAAGCTACAAGCGCGAGTTGCGGGAGCGCTCCGGCATCCATTTCAACGAATTACTGACCATCACCAACATGCCGATCAGCCGTTTCGGCGCGACCCTCATGGCACATGGGGAATTCGAGGATTACATGTCCCTGCTGCGCGACAATTACGCGGCGGAGAACCTGCGCAACGTGATGTGCCGGTCACTGCTCAGCATCGACTGGCAGGGGTACGTCTACGACTGCGATTTCAACCAGATGCTCGGCATCCCCCTCGGTGCGAGGGGGGAATCCCGCACCCATCTCTCCGCACTGCTCGATGCCGATCTCGCCGGGAGTGGCGTGGCGGTTGCCGACCACTGTTTCGGCTGCACGGCGGGCCAGGGCAGCAGTTGCGGCGGCGCCCTGGCGGAGCGTTGAGCATGACGCCCGTGAGCGTGATCGTTCCGGTGCTCGACGAGGCGGACCAGGTGCCGGAGACCCTGCGTCCCCTGCAATCCATGCGCGGGCGTGGCGTGGAGATCATCGTGGTGGACGGCGGCAGCAGTGACGGCAGTCGTGAGATCGCCGCGCCCCTGGCCGACCGGATGCTGCAGGCGGGGCGCGGGCGCGCACACCAGATGAACGCCGGCGCCCGCGTCGCGCGGGGGGAAATATTCCTGTTCCTGCACGCCGACACCCGCCTGCCGCCCGCTGCACTCCTCGAACTTGGGCACCTGTCCGCCGGGCCGCGATTGTGGGGCCGCATGCCGCTACGCCTTTCGGGCGCGCATCCGCTGTTCCGCGTGATCGAACGCGGCATCCGCATCCGCGCGCGCCTGACCGGCGTGGTGACCGGCGACCAGGGCCTGTTCGTGTCGCGAACCTGTTTTGCCGCCGTGGGTGGATTTCCCGAGATTCCGCTGATGGAGGACGTGGCGTTGTCGAAGCGCCTGCGGCGCCTGGCGCGGCCACGGGTTCTGCGCTCGGTGCTGACCACCTCCAGCCGGCGCTGGGAGCAGCGGGGCATCCTGCCCACGATGCTGCTCATGTGGCGCCTGCGGCTGGCGTATTTCCTGGGCGCCGACCCGGCACGCATGGCGCGGGTTTACGAGGGCCGTGAACGGGCTTCAGGGGTTTCCGCGGGATCCACGGCGAAATGAGGGACGCGGCGCGGGTACTGATTTTTGCCCGGGCGCCGGTTCCCGGGCGGACCAAGACCCGCCTCGCGCCGGCGCTCGGGCCGGAAGGCGCGGCGCGCCTGCATGCGTCGATGCTGCTGGCCACCTGCGAGCGAATCTGCGGCTCCACGTCCGGGCCGGTGGAACTCTGGACGGAGGGCGAGGACCGTTCCGGCTTCTTTTCCTCCCTGCAGGCCCGTTTCGGGATCGGGCTGCACACCCAGCAGGGGCGCGATCTGGGTGCGCGCATGGCCCATGCCGCGAAAGCGGCATTGCAGAAGGCAGAATGCGTGGTGCTGATTGGCAGCGATTGCCCGGATCTCGATGGTCCCTACCTGCAAAGCGCGCTCGAACTTCTCGAGGCGGGGAACGACGTGGTACTGGGGCCCGCCGAGGATGGCGGCTACGTGCTGCTCGGCATGACCCGTTTCATTCCGGAACTGTTCGCGAACATGCCCTGGGGCACCGGGTCGGTCTGTGCGGAAACAAGAGCGCGACTGGCCGCGCTGGACGTTTCATACGCATTGCTCAAGCCCCTGTTCGATATCGATCGTCCCGAGGACTACCGGCGTTACCTGGAGGGAGCCGGAAACGAGGCGTGACCGAGTGCGCGCGGGGTCAGGCGATGCCGGTAGACTCGCGGCGAACCTGGCGCTCGATCTCGTTGACGATGAGGGTGACGGACTGGGTCTGGGCCGGGGTCATTTCCAGGAAGCGCACGCCGCAACGGGTGACCTTCAAGCTCGGGTAATAGGTTGCGAACCGCACTTCCGCCGGGCATTCGAACTCGCCCTTGTCCGGGATGTGGATCTTGACCCGTTCGATGCGGTTGTCGACTTCCGGCATCGGCGCGAGTTCACCCGGCATCTCGATCTTGGCCCCCGTGGCGCTCAGGTCGAGCACCGTGCCGCGTTCCGGAAACTGTTCCGAAGGCAGGCAGTGCACGCTTGAGCCCAGGGAGCGCCGCACTTCAACCCGGTAGGCGCCCCGGCGCTGCATGTAGACCATCTGTTGCGGGAAACGCACCTTGTAGATGGCCCCGTCGCGGTGCTTTCCCGCACCCGCGATCACGTTGTCCTGGATGATCACCTCGATGCCGTTGATATTGGTGCGCAGGGTGAAGTGTTCGCGCTCCATGGCGCGCTTGTGCCCACTCACGGGGTTGAACTCGTCGAGCAGGAAGAACTGCTTATCGAGATCCGATTTCAGGATCATGGTGTTGTACAGCGTGTCGGAGTTCCAGAACGCCGCGGTCACCAGCGCCTTGTTCGCGATGAGTTCGCGCAGGGCGTTACAAATTTCCCGCGGCCGCTTGAGGATGCAGTCGCGGGGAACGTCCTTGATCAGGTCCTGTATGTCTGACTGGAAAGACATGACGGCTCGCAGGGTCGCCTTCTTGGTCTGGGGGCCGCAGGGCCGGTGTCTGATTCTTATTCTAGTAAAAACAACCGATAACGGAGGAGGTTTCCGTGTGCTGCCGATCCAGCGCGCTCACGGGTTACCCGGAGAGTTCCAGTTGCCGGGCTTCGCGCTGCAATTCGTTGACCAGTCGGAACAACTGGCGTTCCTGGCGGCTGCGCAACTTGAGAAAGTGCAGGCCGCAGATCGTCGCGCCGCTGTCCTTGGCGATTTTCACGAAACGAATCTCGCCCTCGAGGATGATCGGGTCATGCTCGGGAAACTCGAGCACGCATTCCTCGATATGTTCGCGGTAATCCAGCGGTGGATTCGGGGGTTGTTCGAGGCGGAAGCGGCACCCGGTGCCCGACAGGTCGAGCAGCGTGCCTGCCGCCGGCCGGGGAAACCGCGAGCCGCGCAATTCGATGCTGGCGTTGGAGCCTGGGAGTACATCGACCCGGAACGCGTCGCGACGCTGGATGTAGATCATCTGGGGCGGGAAGGGCAGGGTGTAGAACGCGGCCCCGTCCTCCTCGCCGACCTCCTCCACGACCACGTTTCGAATGGCGATCTCCGCGCCCTGGAAGCGGGCGCGCACATGGAAGGGCTCCCGCGCCAGCGCCAGTTTGTGGCCCTCGGACGGCACGAACTCGTCGAGGACGTAATAGCGCTCCTCCGCATCCACGCGAAGGACCATGCTCACGTATTCGTGGTGGTAGGAGGGAAACTGGATATTGACCTGGGCCTGGTGGTTACAGAGGGGGCGCAGGACATTGTAAATCTGCTCGGGACGGCGCAGGACCTCGCGGCTTTCCTCGTCATCGTTGTCGGCGGGCGCCGATTCCGTTGCTTTCATCATGATCCCCGTTCAAGGCGTTCGCTGCGGGCATGTTCCCGCCAATGGGACTCTGATGATTCTAACCCACGGAGAAATGGCGTGCCGCATCCCCGGGATCCGGGTCAGGCGCGGGCGATTTCCTGGCGATCGGCGTCGCCGTCCTTGTTGCCCTCGCGGCCGTACAGGCCGGGAGCGTCGGCCTTGCCGCGCAGGATATCGATGAGGTGATTGAGGGTCTGCCGGCTGCGGCTGACCATGCGTCCGTTGATGAGGTTCTCGCGGCGCACGTTGCCCAGCGCGTCCTTGAGTTGCAACCAGGTCTCGTGGAATTCGGGTACCACGTCGAGGGTGGCCTGGTCGCTGGCAAAGCGATGCATGGGGTCCGGTTCCGCGGTCACGCCGATCCGCCCCAGCAGGCCGTCGCGGACCCGCGAGCTCTCCTCGAGCTGGTCCAGGTACTCGCCCTTGGCGCCGGTGACGCGCTCCAGTGCGGCGACGTCCCGCGAGATGATCGCCTCGCGTTCCTCGCGCAGCAGCGCGGTCAGCGCCTTCAGGGCGACGACATCGTCACGGAATACCTGGTGAAGTTCGCGGATTTCCCTGTCCATGGAGTGCTCCGGATTGCGCCCGGCGGCAATCAGCCGCCGAGCAGCCGTTCGAGACTGACCAGCCGCGAGGCCAGGCGGTCATTGTTGATTTCGAAGCTGCCGTCCTCGATGGCATTGCGGATGGCCTCCACGCGTTCCGTATCCACCTCGGGGACGTTCAGGACGCGCGCCTCGACGGCCTGCAGCGCCTGCACTTCCGGGCTCAGTTGGACCGAATCGTCATTTTCGCTGCCGCTCTCGCCACCGCTCTGGCGGCGCACGCCGTCCGCATCCGCCTTCGGCGCGGAAGCCGTGCCACGGTTCTGCGACACGTTGTTCTGGTTCGGATTGACACGATTGATGTCGATAGCCATTTCACTGTTTCCGTATCAGGGTCTTTCCCCTGCAAGGTTTATCGGCGCATCCCTGTGAAACTTTAGCATTTTTCAGCTTTTCGCCGCACCTGAATCCGGCAGCACGACGCGGACCTCTCCCTTGTCCCGTACCTCGGCGCGGATGATGCGTCCGGAACGCGGGTTTTTCACCCGGATCATGTCTCCCAGGGCCCCGTCGGCCATGGCCACGCCCTCGATCTGCACCCGCACGGCACCGTTTTCGGCGATGACCAGCACCATGTCGCCCCGTCGCACCAGGCGGGGCAGGCGCAGGGCTGCGGCGTTGATCACCTGGTTGGCGCGTACCGGCCGCTTCACCAGCAGTCCGAGGACTTCCTCGGGCTGCGTGTAATAGCTATGGCTGAGGTTGCCGACGTCCATCTCGGCGATGACCACATCAGACCGTGAAATCAAAGAGTTACGTGGCAACGGGTGGGCCGCGACGAGGACCTCGCGGTAGGCCCGGATGTGGCCCGTGACGTAGATGTTCCAGTGTACGCCGGCGTTGCAGGAGACCTTCACGGCCACCCGCCCGATGCCGCCGCTGCTGGTTTCAGCAACCGGTTCATCGGCACAGGCCGGGAGGCGCAGGCGCGGGTCGAGGCGCCCCAGTTCGATTTCGTAGCGCAGGCTGTCCTGCGCCGGCAGCTCGGCCACCTCGGCCTCAAGATGGATTCGCACCCGGTCCAGCAGGTCCGTGGGGTCGGTGAATGCCGGCGTGGCCGGTTCCGGGGATGACGTCCCGTCGACCGCCGGATTGGCCTCCGCCGCCGGCCACTGGACCCCGGTGGCCAGCAGGACCACGGGTAGAAGCAGGTTGACCAGGTGTTTGCGTATCACTCGGGTTCGGTTCATGGCCTCGTTCCGCACGATATTCGCCTAATATGGAAGGAGAGCGCGTCAGGATTCAGTCACACTGTCCGTTCTGAAAGTAATCAAGCAAGGAACATGCCGAATTCGCGGTCCCCGGGCAGTCTGCCGGTGGGGAGCGCCAGGGCAGGGAGCAGGAGCATGAGCGGAGGCATACTCGACGGCGTCGACCAGCGTACCCAGCTGGTGGGCAAAAACCGCCTGGAACTTTTGTTGTTCCGGCTGGGCGGCGAGCAGATTTACGGCATCAACGTGTTCAAGGTGCGCGAGGTGCTGCCCTGCCCGAAACTGATCAGCCTGCCCAAGGCCCACCCGGCGGTAAAAGGCGTGGCGCATATCCGTGGTGGCACCATCAGCATTCTTGACCTCAATTACGCGATCCAGCGTCCGCCGATCCAGGACACCAGCAAGAGCTTCGTGATCATCACCGAGTACAACATGAGTACCCAGGGTTTCCTGGTGAACTCGGTGGAACGGATCATCAACATGAACTGGGAGGAGATCAAGCCGCCGCCACGCAGCTTCGGAAAAGAGCACTACCTCACCGCGGTGACCCACGTCGAGGACAAGCTGATCGAGATCATCGACGTGGAAAAGATCCTCGCCGAGATCTCGCCACGCAGCGAGGAGATCTCCGAGGGCATCCTCGACGCGGACATCGGCGAGTCGGCCAGGGAACTGCACGTGCTGACCTGCGACGACTCCTCGGTGGCGCGCAAGCAGGTGGGGCGGCTGCTGGAGAAGATCGGCGTCCAGGTCACCTCGTTCTCGGACGGCAAACAGACGATCGAGCATCTCAGGGAACTGGCTGACCAGGATATCGATGTCTGCAAGAAATATGTCATGCTGGTATCCGACATCGAGATGCCGGAAATGGATGGCTACACCCTGACCGCGGCGATCCGCAAAGACCCGCGCATGGACGGCATGTATATCATCCTCCACACCTCGCTCAGCGGCGTGTTCAACCAGGCCATGGTACAGAAGGTCGGTGCCAACGACTTTCTCGCCAAGTTCAAGCCGGATGACCTCGCGGCGCGTGTGCAGAACCGGATCAAGCAGCTCGGGCTGGAGATCGCCGAAACCTGAGGCGTTCCCCGCCCGCGGGAACTGGACATTGATCAAGCACGTCAGTCGCCCGGAGTACCACTACCTCGCGGCATTCCTCGAGGACTCCTGCGGCATTCACCTGGGCGACACCCGTGAGTACCTGGTCGAGACCCGTCTCGGTGCGGTGCTGGATGCCCACGGGCTGGAAAATTTCACCGCCCTGGTCAGCGCCATGCAGCGCCGCGTCCCCAACCTTCGCGAGGAGGTCATGGAGGCGATGACCACCGGTGAAACCTCCTGGTTCCGCGACACCCACCCCTTCGAAATCCTCCGCAAGCAGGTCCTCGCCCGCCACGTGCGGGATCACTCGGCGTTTCCGCTGCGGGTCTGGTGCGCAGGGTGCGCGACGGGCCAGGAGGCCTATTCCGCGGTGATCACGGTGCTGGAATTTGCCTCAGAACACGGGCGGCCGGTGCAACTGCAGGTGCTGGCCACCGACATCTCGGCGCGGGCCCTCGCCGTGGGACGGCGCGCGCTGTACAGCGGCCGTGAACTGGAACGCGGGCTCAGCGAGTCCCGTCGTGCGCGGTATTTCCGGCCGCAGGGTGAAAACACCTGGCGGCCGGTCGCCGAGGTGACGCGGCCGGTGGGCTTCGTGCGCCACAACCTGCTCGACGAACCCCCGGAGGCGAACTATTTCGACGCGATCCTGTGTCGTAACGTATTGATTTACTTCACCGCAGAGTACCGGCGCGGGCTGGTGGAGAAACTCCACCGGGCGCTGGCGCCGGGCGGCGTCCTGATCTGCGGGGCGTCGGAATCCATTGCCGAGGCCCCGCGCAGCCTGAGCCGCCACTCTGACGAGGGCGGCATCTACTTCCAGCGCAGCGCCTGAACCGGGAAAACCGGCAAGGCGCCGCCGGAATCCCCCGGCAGCGTGCGGAAACCGCTTGCCGCCCGGCTTGCCGCAACCCGCGCAACATGATCCTAACTATCTGAAAAACATGGACTAACCAAGTCTGGCACGGGCCTTGCTGTGTACTGGGCGGAACAACTGATTTCGCTGGACGGCAACACCGATGAGCATCAACTTCGAAAACGCCCTGGGCATACACGACGACGCGCTGGTACTGCGCAGCCGTCGCTCGGGCGTTCTCGCGCAGAACATCGCCAATGCCGACACCCCCGGGTACAAGGCCCGCGACATGGACTTCCAGTCGATCCTGCGCGCCAAGCTCGGCCAGCCGGGCGAGATGCGCACCACCAGCGACCGTCATTTCCGCGACGGCACCCCGGTGAACACGGTCGGCCAGGACGACGTCCGCTACCGGATCCCGCGCCAGCCCTCGGTGGACGACAACACGGTGGAAGTGGATATCGAGCGGGCCGAGTTTACCCGCAACGCGATGCAGTTCCAGTACAGCTTCCTGATGCTCAACCGCAAGTTCAAGGGCCTCACCTCGGCCCTGAAAGGAGAATGACGATGTCACTCATGGGCGTTTTTGACATTGCAGGCTCGGGCATGAGCGCCCAGTCGATCCGGCTCAACACGGTGGCCAGCAACCTGGCCAACGTGAACACGGTCAGCAGCAGCGTCGACCGGACCTACAAGGCGCGCCACCCGGTGTTCCAGGCAGTGTTCGCCAGCGAGATGGGCGATGGCATGAAACAGTCGCAACTGGATTCCGGCCGCGGCGTGCAGGTCCTTGGTGTGCTCGAGGACCAGGCCGAACCGCGGCCCCAGTACCAGCCCGACCACCCCCTGGCTGACGAGAACGGTTACATCTACCTGCCCGATATCAACGCGGTGGAAGAGATGGCCGACATGATTTCCGCTTCCCGTTCCTTCCAGACCAACGTCGACGTGATGGATGCGGCCAAGCAGATGATGCAGCGTGTACTCACACTCGGACAATAACTTGATCACACGGACGTGACAGGAAAGGTAACAGGACGATGAACGAAATTTCCGGCGCAGACAAAAGCATCAACCCCGTGATCCGGGACCTGATGACGCGGGAGCCATCAGCCGCGGAAAAGGACGATGACAAGAACGTCTTCCTCAAGCTGATGATCACCCAGATGGAGAACCAGGACCCGCTCAATCCCAAGGAGGGTGCTGACTTCCTGGCCCAGCTGGCCCAGTTCAGCACCGTCGAGGGTATCGAGAAACTGAATGTCACCGTGGACAACATGGTCGGTAACCTGCGCTCCAACCAGGCCCTGCAGGCCACCGCGCTGGTCGGCCGTTCGGTACAGGTGGATACGGGCCTGGGTGCGCTGCAGCAGGATGGTTTGCGCGGCATGGTGGACCTTGATGTCGCAACCTCCAACCTGCGCGTGGACATCCAGGATCTCGGCGGCCAGGTCATCCAGCAACTCAACCTGGGCGCCATGCCCGCCGGCCGCATCCCGGTGTTCTGGGACGGCTATGACAGCCTGGGCAATCCGCGGGCCAAGGGCTCCTACCGGGTCGAAGCCTACGCGATGGTGGATGGCAAGGCCGAGCAGGTGCCAACCCTGCTCGATGCGAATGTCGACAGCGTGACGATCAACAAGGACGGCAGCGTGGATCTGAACGTTGCCGGGGTGGGACGGATCCCGCTCGAAGAAGTGAAAGAAATCCGTTAACGACCAGGGAAGGAACCAGACATGGCTTTTAATACCGCACTTTCAGGCCTTCGTGCCGCCAACTCGGACCTCTCGGTCATTGGCCACAACATCGCCAATGCCAGCACGGTGGGTTTCAAGGCGTCACGGGCCGAGTTCGCCGACATCTATGCCAACTCGGTGCTTGGCTCGGGTAGCGTCAACATCGGTAGCGGGGTATTGCTGCCGGCAGTGACCCAGCAGTTTTCCCAGGGGAACATCAGCTTCACCAACAATGGCCTGGACCTCGCCATCAATGGGCAGGGGTTCTTTGTCCTCAACGAGGATGGCGCGGTGAGCTACAGCCGCGCCGGCCAGATCCAGCTCGATCGCGACGGATTCCTGATCAGCAACCAGGGCAAGCGCCTGCAGGGCTTCCAGGCTTCCGCCACAGGTGCGATCTCGGGCGTACTGTCCGACGTGCAGATCAACAGCGATAACCAGCCGCCGCAACTGACCACTTTGATGGAAGCGGAGGTGAACCTGGATGCGCGGGAAACGCCCGTACCCTTCGGCAATCGGAGCAGTGATGGAAGCGCGGTTGGCATTGCGACAGTCGGTGGCGGTAACGGGTACCCGGCGGAGACCCTGACCTTCACGGCCATCGACGGGTCCACCCAGACCCTGACCATCACTGCCGGCGATCCCGCCGACGTGATTGCCCAGGCGGCCCAGGCACTGGGCGGCGTGGATGCAGCGGCCACGACAACCGCGAACGTCAACAATATCAATCCTTCCACCGCGGGCTTTTCACTGTCCCTGGATATCGGGAGTGGTCCGGTGGTGATCGGCAGCGGGACCAATGTCACCGCACAGTCGCTTGCCAACCAGATCAACACGTTGACCGACACCCTGTTGCCCGGGGTCACCGCGGTCGCCGCGGGATCGCAGCTGGTTGTCACCTCGGACGTCGGTGATGACCTGACGTTCACGGTTGGCGGCGGTGCCGCCACGGATACCGTGGACGTGTTCGGGGTCGATTCGCCACCCACGGTACAGACCATCCAGGGTTCGGGTGGCGTGGGGACGACTGCAACCGTTGGCGGATCGGTGAACCTGGCGATCGACGAGGACCTGGCGGTCACTTCCTCTCTCATGGGCTCCGGCGTGTTCGCCACGGACCCGAACGACACGGTTGCGCCGTTCTACCTGAGCCTGCAGTCCTCGTTCGACCCCAATGATCCGGATACCTTCAACCATGCGACGTCGCTCACGGTGTTTGACAGCCTGGGTGTGCCCCACATCCTGACTGCCTTCTTTGTGAAGGAGTCGGATCTGAATACCTCCACGGTCAACCGGTGGAGGATGTACATGCAGATCGATGGCCAGGACATCGGCGATCCGAACCCGGCCGCTTCCGACCCGGTGGCGGCAACCACGGCCAGCTTCTCCCTTGTTTTCGACCCTGATGGCAGTCTCAACGAGACCATCTCCGACGACATCCTGATCTCGAACTGGACGCCGCTGGACGCCAACGGCAACCCGAACGGATCCCTCGGGCCCCAGACGGTTGCCCAGGGCGGTACCACGACGATTCCCGATCCGCCGACCAGTTCCAACTTCGTGGTCGACCTCGAGGGCACCACCCAGTTCGGCAGTTCCTTCGCGGTCAGTGAGTTGGACCAGAACGGTTTCACCACGGGCCGTCTGGCCGGGCTCGACATCGGCAAGGAGGGCATCATCTTTGCCCGCTTCACCAACGGCCAGTCCCTGGTTCTCGGGCAGATCGCCCTGGCGGACTTTGCCAACGAGCAGGGGCTGTCACCGATCGGCGACACCGCCTGGGCGGAGACCTTCAACTCGGGACCGCCGGTGATCGGCACCCCCGGCTCCGGCGCACTGGGCGTGATCCAGTCGGGCGCCCTGGAGGACTCCACCACGGAACTGTCCGAGGAACTGGTGAAGCTGATCATCGCGCAGCGCAACTTCCAGGCCAACGCGCAGACGATCGAAACGGCCGACACCGTGACCCAGACCATCATCAACATCCGGTAATAACCGGTAATGAATGCCCGCCCCGGACCGGGGCGGGCGCAACGGAGAACAGACGATGGACAACATGTTGTACGTATCGATGTCCGGGGCCCGCGAGAACATGCTCGCGCAGGCCGCGCATGCGAACAACCTGGCCAACGTCAGCACGACCGGCTTCTATCGCGACTTTGAACAGGCGCGCAGCATGCCGGTCTTCGGGCAGGGGCTCCCCTCGCGTGTCTACGCGATGACCGAGCGACCCTCCACGGATTTCGCCACCGGCGCCCTGATCGAGACCGGGCGCTCGCTGGATGTCGCCATCCAGGGCGACGGATTCATCGCGGTGCAGGCCGCGGACGGCAGCGAGGCCTATACCCGCGCCGGGGATTTCCAGGTCGACATCAACGGGATGCTGCGCACCGGCACCGGGCTGCCGGTGCTGGGCGACGGCGGTCCGATCGCCATTCCGCCGGCGCAGACCGTGGACATCGGCTTCGACGGCACCATTTCCATCGTCGGCATCGGCCAGGGGCCGGAGAACATCGCCCAGGTCGAGCGGATCAAGCTGATCAAGCCGGATATCACCGACGTGGAGAAGGGCAAGGACGGCCTGTTCAGGCTGAAAGAGGGCCTGCCCCCGGCGCTGCCGGACGCCACCGTGCGCCTGGCCACCGGCTACCTGGAAACCAGCAACGTGAATGCGGTCGAGGAGATGACGGAAATCCTCACCCTGTCGCGCCAGTTCGAAATGTAGGTGAAATTGATGCGTACCGCCGAGGACAACGACGCCGCGGCGGCACGCTTGTTGCAAAACCTTTGATGAAGAGGGTGATCCGTCAATAAACGGACGGTTCGCCGCGGGAGGATAACGGGATGCATCCGGCACTCTGGGTCAGCAAGACGGGCTTGTCCGCGCAGGACACCAACCTGCGCATCATCGCCCACAACCTGGCCAACGTCAGCACCACCGGCTTCAAGCGCGACCGCGGGGTCTTCCAGGACCTCCTGTACCAGGTGCGCCGCCAGCCGGGCGGGGCCAGTTCCCAGGACACCCAGCTGCCCAGCGGGC